>DATNPP010000533.1:0-6312 GCA_036703175.1 Oscillatoriaceae cyanobacterium | reverse complement strand
ATCCGATTGCCACTTCTGCACCTTTTCGTGGGCCTGCTCGGCCCACTCGTCGTCCTGACCCTGCAGATTGATCAGCACTTGCAGCAGCGCGCCCTTGACGGCCGCCACGGCCATCAAAAACGCGGCGCCGCTGTCCGCGATCGCCTCGCGGTTGCCGTAGCGCACGATGCTCTCGGCCAGCGCGAGCACTTCCATCGCGAGCTGGCCGATCTGCAACGGCACCTGCGTGTAGCCGCGCCGGGCGATGCGAATGCAGTCGCGCCGGATGGCCTGCTCGTCCGGCGCGCTCTTCGGCAGCGAGAGCGAGCCCACCAGCTGATTGAAGGCCTCGAGCTCTTGATCCATGAGCGCCAGCAGCTGGTCCTGTAGCACGCGACAGCGCTCGACGGTGCGCTCCATCTCTTCCGTCAGCGGCTCGTAACCGGCCTTGCCGGCCGTCAGGCTGCCGATCAGCCGCACCAGCGCCGAAGAAATCGCGCCGGACAGCGCCGCCATGCTGATGCCGCCGGGTGCCAGCGTGCCCGCGGCCACATCTTCCAGCAGGGCTTGAACCGTCTGGGTGCCAAAAGACTCGCGATGCAAGCCGCTTTCGGCCGGGCCGTCTTTCCGTTCCGTCATTCGCCCAGTATAGGCACGGCGCTTGTGGAGCGTCAAATGTCACACAACGGAACAAATTCGCACCGGGCGATCGTCTGAGCCTCGAACCCGCCAAACAGCAGGTCAGCACGCCACCCTTCGGTCGGTTGCCTGGCAAAGATCGTCTTGCACCAATCGTAACACTTTATTAACCAGGCGGCCTCCCGGTAGACTACCCTTCACATTTTGCAAGGCACGAAGGAGAATCACCCAATGAAATCGACCACCAAGCTTTTCGCCGCCGTCGTGTTCGCCGCCGCCTTTACGGCCGGCTGCAACGGCATGGGCCTTCCGAACCAGACGGGCAACACCACGGATCCCGGCTTCACCGGCAGCGTCACGATGAACGGTTCGCCGGCGTCGGGCGTGACGGTGTTCCTGAAGCAGTGGAACAACGGCAAGGCCGGCACCTTCAACGGCACCAGCGGCCACGTGGGCACCCAGTACCAGACCACCACGGATTCGCAGGGCAACTACTTCTTGCCCGTGCCGAAGGATGCGGTCACCGGCGGCGGCCTGTACGGCGTCGGCTACGATGCCAGCCTGAGCGACTCGACCCAGAAGACGGCCGACAACAACAAGAACGGCGTCCTCTGGTTCACCTCGCCGGCGTACGACCTCTCGTCGCAGACCGGCAACCGCGTCTCGGTCAGCTTCGACACCGGCTGGTCGGCTGCGGCCTTCTCGCCCGCGAACGGCGCCTCGATCCAGCCCACCAACGGCGGCATCGCCTTCACCCTGCCCAGCTACCCCCACGCCACGGGGTACGAAGTGGACATCACCTCCGGCAGCGTTGCGGGCTCCGGTTCGGCCGTGGACGGCTCCCCGCTCAAGGGCACCTCGCCGCAGCTCACCTGGAACAACCCCTCCAACGGCACCTACAACTACGAAGCCAAGGTGACGACCTCGTCCGGCATGGCGGGCATCGCGGACAACCAGGCCGCCTCGCCCTACCTCGTCTTCACGGTGACGGGCGCGCAATAACCCTTTCTGCTGTTAGCTCCGAAGGGCCGGGCGAGAAATCGCCCGGCCCTTCGTTTTGGTTGCTTGTTGTGCCGATCCGGACGCCTTGCTAGAGTCGAGCGAGGAGGTCGCACCCATGGCCTTGACGGTGGTGAGCTGGCTCGTGGTGATCGTCCTGGTGGCCTGGGCGGTCATCCGATTGTGGCCGCGACCGGCCGACTTCGGCGCGAACGAGCCGGACCGCGACGTGCTGCTGCAACAACTGCGCGAACGCTATGCCCGCGGGGAAATTGATCACGCCGAGTTTCTGCAGGGCCTCGAGGACCTGACGCCGAAGCCGTGAAACGCTTCTACAGGCGCTCGATGATCGTCGCGTTCGCCATGCCGCCGCCCTCGCACATCGTCTGCAGGCCGTAGCGGCCGCCGGTGCGCTCGAGCACGTTCAGCAGCGTGGTCATGAGGCGCGCGCCAGACGCGCCCAGCGGGTGGCCGAGGGCGATCGCCCCGCCATTCAGGTTCACGCGGCTCGGATCGGCTCCCAGCTCCTTCTGCCAGGCCATCACGACCGGCGCGAAGGCCTCGTTGATCTCGATCGCGTCGATCTGATCGAGCGTGAGCCCGGCGCGCTCGAGCGCCTTGCGCGTCGCCGGAATCGGCGCCGTCAGCATGATCACCGGATCGTCGCCGGCCATCGCGAAGCTGACGAAGCGCGCGCGCGGCTTGTAGCCGAGCTTCTCGGCGAGCGAACGCTCCATCAGCAGCACCGCCGCGGCGCCGTCCGAGATTTGCGACGCGCTGCCTGCCGTGATCTTGCCGCCCTCCTTGAAGGGCGTCTTGAGCGTGCCGAGCTTCTCCATGCTCGTGTCGCCGCGCGGCCCCTCGTCGCGGCTGAGCGTCACCGTCTCGCCGGCCTCGTTCTGAAGCGTGATCGGCACGATCTCCTTGGCGAAGTGGCCCGCCTCGCTCGCGCTCACCGCCTTGCGGTGGCTCTCCAGGCTGAACTGGTCCAGCGCCTCGCGCGAGAGGTTCCAGCGCTCGGCGATCATCTCGGCGCCGACGCCCTGATTGAACTCCTTGTTGTCGTAGCGGGCGCGCATGCGCTCGCCGAAAGGCTTGCCGGGGCCCTGCATGAAGTTCGAGCCCATCGGCACGCGCGACATGGACTCGACGCCGCCCGCGATCACGACGTCCGCCGCGCCGGCCATGATGGCCTGGGCGCCGAAGTGGACGGCCTGCTGGCTCGAGCCGCACTGTCGATCGATCGTCACGCCGGGCACGGACTCGGGGAACCCTGCCGCCAGGGCGATCGAGCGGGCCGCATTGGTGGATTGCTCGCCCACCTGCGTGACGCAGCCGAAGATCACGTCGTCGATGCGCGCCGGATCGAGCTTGGTGCGCGCGACGAGCTCTTGCAGCAGCTGCGCGGCCAAATCGACCGGATGAATGTCCTTGAGCGTCCCGTTGCGGCGCCCGATGGGGGTGCGGAGGGCTTCGACGATGACGGCTTCGCGCATGGCGGTGTCCTTTCAACTGGCGATACGGCTTCATTCTACTCTCGCGTCACGGGCTCATCAAGCGACATGCCGCTTGGCAAGCTACAAGCACGCCTGGCGCTTGTGCGGAGGGGAGGCGGCGCGCTAGAATGCGCGGCATGGACCTGACCGCGAACCCCTGGCAAGTGCGCGATTCGCGCCGCGTCTACGACAATCCCTGGATCCGCGTGCGCGAGGACCAGGTCACCCGCCCCGACGGCCAGCCCGGCATCTACGGCGTGGTCGAGTTCAAGAACCGCGCGATCGGCGTCGTGCCGGTGACGGCCGAGGGCGAGACGATTCTGGTCGGCCAGTACCGCTACCCGCTGGGCCACTATTCCTGGGAGATCGTCGAGGGCGGCGGGCCGCTGGATTCGGACCTGCTCGAGAGCGCGAAGCGCGAGCTGCGCGAGGAAACGGGCATCACGGCGGCGCGCTGGACGTATCTGGGCGAGCTCGCGACCTCCAACTCGGTCACGGACGAGATCGGCTGCGTCTTTCTGGCCGAGGAGCTGACGTACGGCGAGCCCGAGCCCGAAGGCACCGAGCGCTTGCAGACGCGGCGCGTGCCTCTGGAGGAGGCGTTCCAGATGGCGCTCACGGGCGAGATTTCGGACGCGCTCGCCGTCATCGGGCTCGCGCGGGCTTATCACTACCTGCAATCGAAAAGATCGGTTCTTCCGGTGGCGCGCAGTTTTCCCGGATACGGCGAGGCGCCGGCGCGCTTCTGAAGCGAGTGCCCCCAAGGCCCATGGCCGCCGCACCCGGCTCCTGGTATCATGTCCTTGGCTTATAAGCCAGCCAAGGAGCCATTATGGCGTTTCTCGCACAGCTCGCGATGCTTGCAGCCACCACGCTGCACACCGCATTCTACTCGTCCGTGCTGAAGGCGGTCGTGATTCCCTACACCGGGCGTCCACCGGTGTATGCCATCGGAACGGCGGTGAATCCACCGCGCGTCTTTTTGAACGTGCGAGCCTCTTACGGCGTCGGCACCCGTTGGGGGCGTGCGCCGGGCAATCTCTTGCTGGCTGATTGGTCGATGGCGCCGCAAAGCCGTGTGACCACGCGCGTGACGTTGACCATGCGGCACCCCGGCCGCGTGCGGGTTTTCGATAACGTTCGTCGCCACTGGCTCGTGGTGGTGCCTCAGGCGGCCGCGTGGCATGCGCCAAGGAAGCGGCCGACGGCAAAGCCAAAGCCGCACGTGAAAGCAAAGTCCAAGCCGGCCTCCCATGGGGCGCCTGCCGTCAGATTGGGTGCCGCCCGCTGGGATCCCTGGCAGCGGGCGATCGCCATCCCCTACGCTGGCCACTTTCCGTCCTTCCACCTGGGCACGGCGAACGACCCGCCGCGCGCCTTCGTGGATTTCAAGGCGACCGGCTTACGTTATCCGCAGAAGGTCGCCGTGAAAGGCCAACCTTCATTGGTGCGCTACGAGGCCGCCAGCCGTGGCCCAGACGTCACGCGCGTGGTGCTGACTTTCCGCCAAGCGACGCCGGTGCGTGTCCAGGACGATCGGGTGCGTCACGAGGTGCTGATCGTGCCGGAACATTCGACGCGTCAGGCCTCCCATGGCCATCGGGCGATCGCCCACCATGCAACGCCGGCACGCACGCCTATGCCGACTGAGCCGCCCAGCGGGGACCAAGATCCGACGTTGTCTGCTCCTTAGAGCGAATCCCTCAGACTCTCGCCATGGTCAACACGTCCTCGACCTTGGTGCGAATCGATTCCGACGTTTGAGGGACAGCGTTGTAGAAGCGCATCAAAGGTAGGCCTGCGGCCTTGAAGACTTGGTTTTTCTTCTCGTCCCGTGCCTGCTGCTTGGCAGTGTCGTGGCTCGTCCCGTCCAGTTCGATTCCGGCAACCGGACGATAGTCTTCTTTGGAAACGAGCAGAAAGTCGACGTGCATTTGCGCGTAGCGAAAATACTGCCCGCGATCGGCGCCGTATTTGTCTCGAAAGATGTCGTTCAGGCCGACCTTGGGAAACACTACGAGATCGAGGCTTCGGCAAGCTTCAGTGAGCATTCCGTAGAAATTGTTCTCGGCCAGTGAGAAAAAGAACGGCTTTGCATCGACCTTAAAGGCCGCTACGCGCCTGGATGGCCTCACCGCTTCTTCCAATGATTCGCGAAGCCGCTGTTTGAGGGCGGAGACGATCGTGCGCGCCAGCATGCGGAAGAGGGCTGTCAAAATTCGCTTCAGCATGGTGTCCCCGAATGCGATTGCACGAAGCGCCCTCGTCCTGTAAGGAGGTGACGCGCCACGAAGCTCCCTTGCTTGAGGTATCATTCCTTGGTCGCTGAAGGTTCTAACCTGTTGTCCGCATGTGAGACCTTTGCTCGCCACTTCAGTTGCTTCCGTTCCGGCGTTACACTGGATCGGATGGAACGAAAGGGAGGGCGCCATGGCTGAGCCGGAACACCTCGAGCTCGCGGAGAGCTATCCGTACATCTTCGAGGGGCATGCCCCTGGCCGCACGCGGGCGCGGCCGAACAAGGGCGAGTTGACCTTCGAGGAGAAGCACCCGGCCGATCCGCTCAAAGACCCGATCACCCGCGAGTACAGCCATCGCGGCGGCGAGGCGAGCCCCCGCACCGAACTCTACTGAAAAGCCAGAAGGGGCGCAGATGCGCCCCTTCTGGCCGTCAGAGGAGAATGGACTCACGGGTAAAGCTTGATCTCCCAGACCGCGACCCAGCTGCGCGCGCCCCAGTCCGTCGGCTGAATGCGCACGTAGCGGGCGTTGGTTGCGGTGAACTTCACGCTGGCCCACGCCGGCGCGCTGTTCGAACCGAGCCCGTGGGCGTCCTGGGCGATGGTGGTCCATTGGTTCCCGTCGCTCGAAGTCTGGATGTTGAAGTAACAGAGCGCATCCGGGCTCGCGTCCGGCAACAGATCGACCCGCGAGACGGTCTCGCTCGTGCCGAGGTCGATCGTGATCCAGGTGCTCGGCCCCACGCCCTGCCGTGCGTTCCACTCGGTGTAGACGTCGCCGTCGATCGCCCCGCGTGCGGTTTCGTTGCCCGCGCCGGCCTGAACGACGTCGCTCGCGAGGTTGTAGGCCGCCTCGCCGGCGGGTGAGGGCGACGGGAAGGGCGAGGCGCCGTGCTGGGCCTCGGGCACCTGCGTGAGCTGCGAGGGTGTGGGCGTCGGGGTGGGCGTGGCGGTCGCCG
>DATNPP010000506.1:0-2356 GCA_036703175.1 Oscillatoriaceae cyanobacterium | reverse complement strand
GCCTTCTCGAACGATTTCTAGGGCGTTGATGAACTCATCCGCGAGCGGCTCGTATGCGCCGAAGCGCACAGCCCACTCCTCGATATCGAAGGAGTGCTGAGGTGCATACCCCATCCAGACGAGTGCGGCCTGCAGCTCGGTCCATTGCCGGTCCTCAAGGGTTTCAGCCACCTGAAATCGCCGTGAGACTTCTTTGCTTAGAATGCCTCTGGCGACAGCGTATCGGCGTCCGAGCTCCACAATCGAAAGATCCGCCAACGCTTCAAAGCGCTCGAAGTACTCGCCGCCGTATTGTCGGACGACGGAGTCATGTTCCGTGACCGGGCAGTAGCGCATGCTTCCCGTACTCGGAATGTCTCGATTTTCGTAGGCGATCAGGAAATCAATCTGCTCAAGCGGGTTTTCGTGCACGTCAAGCTCCATATCGGCTCGCGTCACTTGGACGACATTTCGTCAACGTAATCCGCCCACCACTGCATCATCCGACGGCGCTCAGGCAGATATTCAGCGGCGTTGTAGGCCGCGCGGACTTCATCGCGGTCGAGGTGGGCGAGCTGGCGCTCGATCCAGTCGCGGTTGAAGCCGTGCTCGTTCAGGATGGTCGATGCGGTCCGACGAAAGCCGTGGATGGTCGCGCGGTTGTGGTATCCCATGCGATACAAGCCGTAAAGCATTGTATTTTCAGAGATACAGCCTGTCTTCGTATCAGAGGCGAACACATATTTGCCATCACCGGTGAAGGGCCGGAGCTCAAGCAGTACCTCCCGCGCCTGACGCGACAGTGGGACGAGATGGTCAGCCGTACGCCCCTTGACTTTCATGCGCTCAGGCGAGAGGCGCCACATCGACGTCTCCTCATTCGCCAGGTCGAATTCGTCCCAAGTGCTGAAGCGCACTTCGCTGGTTCGTGCTGCGGTCAGCAAGGTCAGACGTATCGCTGACTTGGCGATCAGGCCCCCGTCGTATGCTTTAAGGTTCCGGAGAAATTCGGGTAGCTCGCGCTGAGCGAGAGCCCGCCGATGCACCTTAGCCGGCCTGGCCTTTAGGGCCTTGGTCAGCCCCTCGGCTGGGTTCATATCCACGAGCCTTTCGGCCTGGGCGAAACCGAAGACATCACGAATGTAGAGACGTAGGCGACGGGCGGTCTCCACCGCTCCTCTGCGCTCCACATTTCGCAGTACCCTCAGCACGTCGGTGGAATTGATCGAGGCGACCTGCCTTGCGCCAAGGTCTGGGAAGACATCCTGTTCGAGGCGCTTGAGCACCCTGGCCGCATAGTCCGGCACCCAACCGCCCTTCTGGGACTCGTGCCAGCGCTTCGCCAACGCCTCGAACGACGAGGCTTCGTTGCCAGCGGCGCGCTTCTCAGCTTTTCGAGCTTCTCCTGGATCGTCGCCTTGGCGAAGCATCGCCTTGGCCTTGCGCCTGCCACCTCGAGCCTCAGCCAAAGAGACATCGGGGTAGCTCCCGAGCGCGAGCGTCTTCTGTTTCCCGCCGAACCGGTACGCTAGTCGCCACAGCCGGGATCCATTCGGTTGGACGAGCAGATGCAAGCCCTCGCCATCGCTGAGCTTGATGGGGGATTCTGGCCGGCTGTGCCGCCGAATGGCCACGTCTGTGAGCTTATTTGTTGGTATGGCGCACCCCACTTGAGAGCGAGACCAACGCCTATACCAACAGCCGCGGCAGGATCAAGCCGGACCGCATCGGTCAGTCCTGAACAACGGACCGCTAAAATCATCTGAAAAGGCTGGCTTTTTTGACCAACTCCAGACAACACCGGCCCGGTAAGTTTCTGGTCTTGGTAGGCCGGCTGGGACTCGAACCCAGGACCATTCGATTAAAAGTCGCAGCTCACCACCTAAACTCACCTCACACGACATAACTTCGACGTTACATTAATCGACTGTTCTGACTTGATTTTCCGCGTAATGTTAGGCAGTGTTACCAACATAGGGTAACGTCGCCTATCGCGCCGTTGACGTTACCCCGACGTTACCCAGGACACATTTCGAATTCGAAACGTGTTGCGCGCGGCGAGCATGGGCGGTGGGCATGGCGGCGACATTAACGGCGAGGAGCGTGGAAGCGGCGCGGCCAGCACCTGCCCGACGTGAGATCCCGGACGGCCTCGTGACCGGGCTCTATCTAGTGGTGCAGCCGAGCGGAGCCAAAAGCTGGGCTATTCGATATCGGCACGCCGGAAAACCGCGCAAGCTCACTCTCGGCCCGGTCGCGCCAGTCCTGGAGGGCCGGGGGGCCGAGCCGGTGCTCGGCGCCCCGATGACGCTGGCCGGCGCGAGGAAGATCGCTCGGGACCAACTGCTGCAGGCAGCAGCCGGTCACGATCCTGCCA
>DATNPP010000402.1:0-3644 GCA_036703175.1 Oscillatoriaceae cyanobacterium | reverse complement strand
CGCCGTCAATGTTGTGGCTCAGCGGGCTTCGGTCCCCGCCGCACCCTCAGCAGTCGCCGATGCAGCCACCCAGCCAGCGGCCGCCGCGACGATCGACCCCGGCCCGCTCGGCTGGCCAGCTCCCGACCACGACATTTCGGCCGCGACGCCCGAGGCCAACCTCGCCGCCTTCCGCCAGCAGGAGCTTCATCCCGCCCAAGGCGTCGATCGCCCCACCAACTGGGACGAGATCATCGAGCAACAGGAGCACCAGCGCGCCCTCTTCTACGACGTCGCACGTCGCGCGCCGCCGCTGATCACCCCCCAGGATGCCGCTTGGGTCCGCCAGGACGAGGCCGCGATCATCCAGGGCAACTGCGACAACCGCGACACCGACATGCGGATCGCCCTCTACCCCGCCCTAACCGACGCCTTCTGCGACGCCCACCCGTCCCGCTGACCTTCCTCAAAGAGCCAGTCAATGACCGACCGCCCCTCACCCCATGCGCTCTTCGCTGCCGGCCTGCTGAGCTCCTGCCTCGCCTTCGTTGGTTGCGACAACTCCGTAGGTGGCCAAGCAGCCGTTTCACCCCTCGGCGGCATCGGCCGCACTTCCTTCACCTGCCTCGGCGCGGCAAAGCCGCTCACGGACGCCCTCGCCGCCCGCTACACCGAACTGGCCACCAACACCCCCTCGGCCGCCGTCCATGCCTCCGTTCGCAACCTCAGCCTGTCGAACACGGTCAAGGTCGACGAGGACCTCAACACTCTCATCTGCGAGACCACCGCGGCCTACGACCTCAGCATCGAACAACCACCCTTCCTCGAGGAGGTCGCCGGCAAGCAGAACGGCCGCATCTCCCTCCATGACCCGGCTTCATCCACCCTCCCGCCGCAGCTCCTTGCCGCGCTGCAGAACTGCCAGGCCTCCGCCACCGCACCCGGCGCCTGTGAGCTCGACGTCACCAAGACCTACTACGAGCACTTCCGCGTCACCGGCGCTGGCCACAAGGAAGCGCATCTCACCTTCCACGTCGTGCGCACTGAACAGGGCGACGTCACGGTCCCGCAGGTCGTCTCGCTTCCTACCCTTTCCCTTGACCAGCAAACCCTTCAGGTCCCCAGCCGCGTCACCGCCAAATGCCGGCTGCTGCGCCCGACCAGCGTCTATTCCCAGCACGCAGTTCCTATCGACTGCCCGCCGGAAACACCTGCAGCCGGTGGATGGCGGCAAGGTTGGACGCCTGCTTCCTGACGCCGCGTCGCCAACGCCCCTTTAGTGCCACCACCTCAAATCCACATCACTCACGCTGCTGTTTCTATTAGCTTTTCTCTGGACGCTTCCGAGGCCATCTGCCACGGCACGCTCGTGACAGATTTCTGTGCAGCTCGTTCCGTCAACAGGGCTAACGTCTAGCTGTCCGCCCCGTGCGCGCGCTATCCTCACGCCATGAACACTGGACGTTTCCGCTCAGCACTTCATGCCGGGTTCGCCGCCGGCGCCGCGCGGCACGCACCCTTCGTCGACATCAATGCCCGTGATCTTCACCACAGTGTCGGCGGCTACCCAGGCAACGACCACCGGATGCCGCTCTACTGCCAGGTCATGAAGGACGAATGCACGCCAGCGGACCAACTGCTGCAGACGCCGCCGAGCGGCTCGGGCGCTTCATTGACCATCCGCTACGCGCTTCCCCGCTGATTTAGCGAACTTCCGCACCCGTTCTGGCTAAACTGATCCCAGCTTGGCAATTGCCGTACTCTGGGTTGCAGGCCATTCTCCCGGGAAACGTCTGATGGCCCAAGCCGCCTCAGGGAGAACCGATAATCTTCAAGTTCCTGCACGCGGCGGACCTACACCTCGACAGCCCCTTGCTGGGTCTGGCGAACAAGTCGGGCGACTTCGCCGAGCGCGTCGACGAGGCCTCGCGGCGCGCCTTCGATAATCTCATCGAGCTCGCCATTGCCGAGGACTGCCGTTTCGTCATCTTCGCCGGGGACATATTCGACGGCGATCTGCGCAACATGCGCACGGGCCTGTTCTTCGTGTCTCGCGTGCGCCGGCTCACGGATGCAGGCATCGCCGTCTTCATGGTTCTCGGGAATCACGACGCTGAGCATGCCTTCATCCGCAAGCTTGATCTCGGCCCCCGGGTGGAAGTGTTTCCGGCCAAGAAGGCGCAAACCATCGAGCTTGCGGACGTCGGCGTGGCCCTGCATGGGCGCAGCTTCCCAAGGGCCGATCTGACCGACAACATCGCCCGGGATTATCCGTCGCCGGTCAGCGGCCTTTTTAACATTGGGGTGCTGCACACCGCTTGCGAAGGCCGGGAGGGGCCGCACGCCCGGTACGCGCCCTGCTCCCTCGAGCAGCTCGTCAACCACGGCTACCAGTACTGGGCGCTCGGTCACGTGCACGGAACGGATGTGTTGAACGAGCGTCCCTTTATCGTTTACCCGGGCAACCTGCAGGGCCGCCATCCCAGGGAGACCGGCCCGAAGGGCGCCATGCTTGTCACCGTCAGCGACGATGAGGTCGTCGATCTCGAGCACCACGCCTTGGACACAGTTCGCTGGGCGTCACTGGAGATAGACGTTGCGCCCGCGTCCGCATTCAGCGATGTCGTCGCCGCCCTTTCCGCCGGCCTCCGCACAGCGTTCAACGAAGCCGACGGCCGGGCCTTGGCCGTGCGGCTGACCCTCGCCGGAAGCAGCGCCCTGAGCGGTGAGCTCGAGCTCCGCCAGCACGAGCTTCGCGACCGGGCCTTCGAGATCGCCGCTAGCATCTCCGACGATCTGTGGATCGAGCGGGTTCGGACGGCTGTGACCGCGCCGCCCGCGCCCCCCCTGCTGGACCACAGTGTGGCCGGACTGATCGCGGAGGAGATCGCAGCCATTGGCGAGGATGAAATCCGCGCGAGGCTGGACAAGACCCTCGCCGAGGTTCGGGAGAAGATGCCCGCTGGCGCGCGAGCCGATCTGCTCTTTGAACGCCTCCGCTCGGAGGCCCCATCCCAGGCGCGCGCGATCGCCGCTGGCCTTCTCGCGACCGGAACGGCCGATGCGCTTTGAGGCGCTACATATCGAGCGCTATGGAGCATTCGAGCAACGTAGCCTGAGCCTTGGCCAAGCCCCGCTGACGGTTGTTTACGGGCCCAACGAGGCCGGCAAGAGCACCACTCTTGAAGCCGTTGGGGACTTCCTATTCGGCGTTCCCGTGCAGACGCCGCGCATGGGCGTCTACGGGGGCGACGTCATTCGTCTCGGCGCGTCGCTCGCCACATCTGCCGGCGGCAAGCTGACGTTGTGGCGCCGAAAGGGCCGCGGCCGGACGCTGACCGACGAGGCCGGCGCGGCGGTCGACGAGGTTGTCCTCGCCGGGCTGCTAGGCGGGACGACCCGCGATCGTTTCAGCACGCTCTTTGGCCTCAACCATGACACACTGCGCCAAGGCGGCGCCGAACTGCTGTCCGCCGACGGCGATTTCGGCCGGCTGATCGTGGAGGCCGGGGGCGGTCTTCGCGGGCTGGTTTCGCGCTTGGACCAGATCGACGATGACCTTGCCGCGCTGTTCACCGTCCGGCGTCATAGCGAGCGCGCCTTCTACAGGGCCACCGACGCCTTCGTGGAGGCCGAACGCGCTGCGAAGGACGCCTCGATCACCT
>DATNPP010000365.1:0-1731 GCA_036703175.1 Oscillatoriaceae cyanobacterium | reverse complement strand
CGCCGAGCCCGACCGCGAGCCCGACGCCCGCGGCGATCGCCCTCTATTCGGCGCCCCAGGGCCAGCCGGGGATCGCGCTCACGACGGCCGGTTCGACGCTGCTCGCGATCACGGGCAACGCCTCGAACAACGCCGCCAGCGCGACGGTCACGGTCGGCGCGGCAGGCGCGGCGGTGCGCCAGGTGACTCGCCTGCCGGGCACGGCCGGCGGCTTCGCGCTGCCGCCTTATACGCCGGCCACGGGGCGGCGCGTTCTGCAACTCGCCAATCCGCCGCAAGTCGGCTCGACGGCCCAGTTCTGGGTGAACGACGGCGGCTTCGTCGATGCGGGCGATCATCGACAGACCGCCACGCTTCAGCGCGTGAGCCCGCATGCCTACTTCTACGTGGACAACGCGTCGCCGTTGGCCTCGAGCGACCTGACGGCGCTCGCGGACACCTTCGACAACACGATCTACCCGAAGGTGACGGGCGCTTTCGGCGCGGAGCACGAGCCGGGCGTCGACGGGGCGGATCGCATCTACGTGGTCGTCTCGCCGGTGATAGGGCAATCGAACGACGTGCTGGCCTACTTCTGGGCCCGCGACGCCGTGCCGCGCGGGCAGGGCGACGCGCATTCGAACCACAAGGCGGTGCTGCTCGTCTCGAGCAAGGTCTTCGGGCACGCCCAGGTGCTGGAGTACGGCACGATCGCGCACGAGTTCCAGCATCTGATCAACTTCTCGCGCAAGGGCCCGCTGCTGGACTACCAGAGCAAGGAGGACCGCTGGCTCGACGAGGGCATGGCCATGTTCGCGATGGACGTGGCCGGTTACGGCCTGTCGCAAGGCGAGCAGATCACGGCCACGGGCATTCGGGATTTCGAGACGAATCCGTCGGCCTATTCGCTGACGGACTGGGAAAACAACCCGGATCAAAAGGCCTTCGGCGAGACCTACCTCTTCGTGCGCTACCTGGTCGATCGCGATGGTTTGGGCGTGCTGCCGGCGCTGATCGACTCCAAGCTCACGGGCGTGGCCAACGTCGACGCGGTGCTGCATGCGCATGGCGACGACTTCGCGGACTTCTTCCGCGCCTGGTGCGTCGCGAACGCCATCTCCGGCACGCCACTCGCCGCGGGGACGCCGTACCAGTACCAGACGGTCGACCTGCACGGCCTCTACGGCCCGATCCAGCTGCCCGGCTTCACGATGACCTCGGCAAGCGGCCCCGTGAGCGTCTCGTTGCGCCCCTGGGGCGCCGCCTACTACCGCTTCACGGCCGGCGTGCCGCAAAGCTGGCAGCTGAGTGCCACCGGGAACGCGCCGCTGGTCGGCGCGGCGATCGCGCCCTGACGCTCACAAGCTTCCGTGGTGTAGCGGTGTCTGCGCCAGCGTGGGACGCAAGCCCGGGAAGAGCCAATGTGCCGTGAGCTCGGAAGACGAATAGTGGTTCGGGAACTCGGGCGCGTCCGGATGCGGGCCGGCGACGGTCTTTTCTTTGATCATCGACACGTATTGATCCAGCGCACCCTCGAGCGTGTTGCCGTTGAGCACCACCTCCTGGCCCGTGCGCGCGTACTCCCGCAACCCCGGCAGCCGGCTGGCCTCGGGCGCGTAGTTGTCTAGGCAGACGCCGTTCTCGCTCACGACCGTCACGCCGCGCGGCGTGTGCAGCACGAGCGAGTGGTTGCCCCAGGTGTGCCCCGGCGTGTGCAAAATCGCGACGCCCGCCCCCAGGCTCACGTCGCCT
>DATNPP010000338.1:0-2663 GCA_036703175.1 Oscillatoriaceae cyanobacterium | reverse complement strand
GATCGTGGGCGCGTGCGCGAGCCTCAAGTTGCGGCTGGAGGACGACGCGCTGCCTCAAGGCTGGCTGAGCGCGACCGGGCAGGGGTACTTCCACACCCATCGGGCGGATGGTAACGTGCTTTACGTCGCCAGCATGGCGGTGGTGCCGGAGGCCGATCGTGAGGCGGTGCGGCGGGCGCTCGACGAGGCCTTGCTGGAGTTCGCGCGTACGGAGCATGCGACCCGCGTCCTCGTGCCCGTCCGGCTGCCGGAGTTCGTGCCGGAGCCGGAAGACGCGCCCGCCGAGCCGCCGCTCGAGCAGCTGGCGCAAGATCCGGTGCTGCAGGATCTTCAGGGCGCCGGCTTCCGCTTCGTGGGCTTGCTGCCCGATCACCAGGACAACCCACGCGCGAACGGCCGCCAGGCCGCGTTGCTGGAGTGGCGTGGTGGCGCCGCTTGACGTCACAGGCCGTTCTATTGGACGCCGGCCGCGTCGCGGAATTGATTGACGCGCGTATCATCGGCTTGCAAACGATCGCCCGCGAGCTCCCCGAATACCTCGTGCTGCTGCAAAACGCGGCGGAGGGGCGTCCGGTGGCCCGTGACGCGGTGTTGCACGCGACGGGCCAGATCCTCGACATCCTCTACCGAGGCGTGTTGAGTCCTCGCACCGCGGTGTCGCGGGACTTTTGGGAGTCGCCCATGGGGCTCGCGATCGCCCGCGCGCATGCGCGCGTGGTGC
This sequence comes from Oscillatoriaceae cyanobacterium, assembly GCA_036703175.1. Classification (GTDB taxonomy): domain Bacteria; phylum Cyanobacteriota; class Sericytochromatia; order S15B-MN24; family JAQBPE01; genus DATNPP01. The sequence continues at coordinate 1,942 of DATNPP010000338.1, read as the reverse complement.
CTGACGGCGAGGTCGTGAGCCAGGCCGAGGCGGCCGAGCTGCTCGGCGTCTCGCGCGAATACGTTTCGCAGCTCGTCGAGGCCGGCAAGGTGCGCACGATCGTGCGCGAGGCGAGCGCGCCGCGCTCCCGGCTGCGGCCGCGCGAGATGCTCTATCGCGACAGCCTGGGCGATGTGTTGGCCAAACCGCGACGCAAGGAGCTGCTGTCATGAGGCAAGTGACGAAAGTCGGGCGCCCGCGCGTGCGCGCGATGCGCCAGAACGACGTGCCGGCGGCGGTCGCGCTCGCGGCGCGGGCGTTTCCCGGAATGCCCGCGTGGTCCGAACGCCAGCTGCGGCGTCATCTGGAGGTATTTCCGTATGGCCAGCTCGTGGCCGAGGACGACGGCGGACGGCTGCTCGGCACGGCGAGCGCGCTGGTGGTCCGCTGGGACGACTACGACGAGCTGGCGCCCTGGCGCGTGATCACCGGCGACGGATACTTTTCGACGCACGACGCGGCGGGCTTCACGCTCTACGGGGCGGACATCGGCGTCGATCCGGCGGCGCGCCGCCGCGGCGTGGGGCAATGTCTCTACGACGCGCGCAAGGCACTGGCCCGCCGGCTCGGATTGCGACGCATCATCGCCGGGGAACGCATACCCGGCTACGCCGAGGTCGCGGATCGCCTCACGCCCGCCGATTACGTCGCCGAGGTCGTCGCGGGCAAGCGGCACGACCCCGTGCTCTCGTTTCAGCTCGCCAACGGGTTTCAGGTACGGCGCGTGATTCCGGGCTACCTGGGCAGCGACAAGGACTCTTTGGGCCACGCGACGCTGCTCGTGTGGCGCAATCCCGAGCTCGACGCAGCCGCGCCGAAGCAGGCCTAGCCGCCGGCTAAAGCGCCATCGGCGCCAGCCAGGGGGCCAGGTCGCGAACTTCCTCCGAGCACGGCCCGTGCGTGTAGACCCGGCAGCCCGCCGGCAGGCGATCCAGCACCTGCTTCAGCAGCGCGCCGCGAAAGGGCGTGTACAAGAAGAAGGCGGTCCCGTCGTCGAAAGCGGCCGTGCGGGCGTCGGCCTCGACGAAGACGGCCTCGGGCAGATTCAAGGCGCCTGCGGCGCGCCGGGCGTGTCGCGCGTAGGTCGGCTCGATCTCGATGCCGTACGCGCGGGCGCCCGTCAGAAGGGCGACCAGAATCACGACGTGCCCGAGGCCGGAGCCGAGATCGTAGAAGACGTCGCCCGGCTCGAGCCGGGATGCGAGCGCGAGGATCACGCGCGCCGGGGTCGGCTGGTAGAAGACCATTTCCGCCTCGCGGACGGTTTGTTCCGCCGGAAGCTCGCCCACGTCGAGCAGGGCGGCGACGAGCTGGTCGAGGGTGTCGTAGTCTTGATCTCCGGCCAGGCGGGCGAAGGTGCGTCGAAGCCCGTGAGGCGAATACCGGCGGGCCTTGAGGCGCTCGCGCAGGCGCTCGACGAAGCGCTCGTTGGCGTGCTCCAGCGTCACTTTGAGCGCTTCGGCCCGCGCCTGAAGCTCGGGCGGCAGCTCGCCGAGCATGAGCAGCTCCAGGCGCTCGAGCGTCTCGGCGCGTGCGGCGAAGGTCGCGACGGGCGGGCATGCGAGAAGGTTCCGAAGGCTCATGACGTCTAGCCTAGCACGGGCCTCGCCGCCGGGTACATGGGGACCGGAGGGCGATATGGTCCACCTGTGCGCCGTGAGCAAGAAGCCCGACTTTCCCGATCGGAACGACTATCCCTTCGGCGTGCCGATCATTCGGGCGCTCGAGGAGCTGACCTTTCGCGCGCCGGTCACCTTTCTGGTGGGCGAGAACGGCAGCGGCAAGTCGACGCTGCTAGAGGCGATCGCCGTCGCGGCCGACTTGCCGGCCATCGGGCAAGAGGACCTGCGACGCGATCCGACGCTCGCCCCGGCGCGCGAATTGGCGGGCGCGCTGCGGCTTT
>DATNPP010000337.1:0-7273 GCA_036703175.1 Oscillatoriaceae cyanobacterium | reverse complement strand
AGGCGACTTCCAGGAGCGCAAGGGTAGCGCAAAACAGGCTTAAAAACGTCTGTCTTTGTTCCGAAGGAGGCACTGGCAACCAAGGTCCTGCCTGAATAACAGGCGGGACCTTGATTTTAGCCTGACGAAACGAGAGGCTGCTCGACAGGCGCGTGCCCCAGGTCCGATCGTGCCAGCCGCCCGTGCCGCAGCGCGAACCGCTTCTGCTCGACAAACAGAACTGGGATCACGATCAGCACGAGCAACAAGCTCGTCGCCAGGCCTCCTACCATCGGCGTCGCCAGCGGCCGCATCACGTCGCTGCCGGTACCGGTCGCCCACATGAGCGGGACGAGGCCCGACAGCGCGGCGGCCACGGTCATGAGCTTCGGTCGCAGGCGCAACGACGCGCCCTCGATGGCGGCCTCCACGATGCCCTGCGCGTCAACCCTGCCCTCCGCGAGCCTCCGGTCGAGCGCCTCATTGAGGTAGATCAGCATGACCACGCCCGTTTCGACGGCGATGCCGGCCAAGGCGATGTACCCGACCCACACCGCAACCGAGAAGTTGAAACCCGAGAGCTTCTGAAGCCATACGCCGCCGACCAGGGCGAAGGGCACGGAGAGCATGATCATCGCCGCGCTCGCGATCGAGCCGAAGGTCGCGAAAAGCAACAGGAAAATGATCGCGAGCACCAGCGGGACGACGACCATCAGGCGCTGCTTGGCGTGGAGCTGGTTCTCGTACTGGCCGCTCCAGGCGTAGTAGTAGCCGGCGGGCAGCTTCAACTCGCGGGCCAGCTTGGCGTTTGCCTCCTGGATGAAACCGTTCGTGTCCCGCCCATGCACATTGGCGTAGACGATTGACCGCAGAAGTGCGTTCTCCGAGTTGATCATCGGCGGCCCCTCGGTCACGCGGAAGCGTGCGATCTCGCCGAAGGGAATCGGCGTGCCGTTCGAGGCGGTGACGTAGACGTTTTCGAGCGCGCCGAGCGAGTCGCGGAAGTCTCGTGCGTAGCGCACCCGCACCGGGAAGCGCGCGCGGCCCTCGACGGTGGTGGTGAGGTTCTCGCCGCCCATGGCCGTCTCGATGACCTCCTGGGCTTCGCCGAGGTCGATGCCGTAGCGGGCGGCGGCGTCGCGGTCGAGTGAGATGTCCACGTAGCGGCCCCCATTCTGCCGGTCTACGGCCACGTCGGCCGCTCCGGGGACGGCTCGCAGGAGGCGTTCGGCCTGGGCTGCGAGGCGATCGAGCGTGTCGAGATCGTTGCCATAGATCTTGAGGCCGAGGTCCGTGCGCACGCCGGTCGCCAGCATGTCGATGCGGTTGATGATCGGCTGGGTCCAGACGTTGCTGACGCCCGGAATCTGGAGCCTGGCATCCATTCGGGCGATCAGATCGTCCTTGGTCATTCCGGCCGGCCACCGGCTCTTGGGCTTGAGCAACACGATCGTTTCGACCATGTTCAAGGGGGCGGGATCGGTCGCGGTCTCCGCGCGACCGGCCTTGCCGAGCACGAGGGCGACCTCCGGAAAGGAAGCGAGGATCTTGTCTTCAACCTGCAACTCGCGCTTCGCTTCGGTGATGGAGACGTTCGGCGCGGTGATCGGCATGTAGAGGATGCTGCCTTCGTCGAGGGGCGGCATGAATTCCGTGCCTATGGAGCGCGCCACGGGCAAGGAGAGGAGCAGAATCAACACGCTGAGCGCGAGCGTTGGCCACTTGAAGCGCAGCGCGAGCCTCAGGACGGGCTCGTACAGTCCTTGGAAGAAGCGGGCGATGGGGTTCTCCCGCTCCGGCCGTAGCCGGCCGCGCAGCAAGAAGGTCATCAGCACGGGCACCAGCGTGATCGAGAGGACGGCCGCCGCGACCATGGCGAAGGTCTTGGTCGCCGCGAGCGGGTGGAAGAGCTTGCCCTCTTGACCGGTCAGCAGGAAGATCGGCGCGAATGCGAGCACGATGATCGCGAGCGAGAAGAAGATGGGGCGACCGACCTGTTTGGCCGAGGCCAGGATCGTGGCCAGGCGCTCGGGCGCGCTCAGCCTTTCGGTGCCGGAACGCTCGGCGAGGCGGCGGTAGGCGTTCTCGACCATGACGATGCCGGCGTCGACGAGCACGCCGATGGCGATCGCCACGCCACCCAGGCTCATGATGTTGCTGCTGATGCCCAGGTGGTACATCGCGACGAACGCCGCCAGCACGGCCACCGGGATGGTCAGCACGATCACGAGCGCGCTCCGGAAGTGGAGCAAGAACAGAAACACGACGACGCTCACGACGATCGCCTCCTCGATGAGCGCGTGTTTCAAGGTGTCCACGGCGCGGTCGATCAACTCGGAGCGGTCGTAGGCCGTCTCGATGTGGACGCCGAGAGGCAATCCGCGCTTCAGTTCGGCCAGCTTGGCCTTCACGCGCGCGATCACGGCGCGGGCGTTCTCGCCGTCGCGCATGACGACGATGCCGCCGACCACCTCGCCCTGGCCGTTCTTGTCGAGCACCCCCTGGCGCGTCTCGCTGCCCATCTGGACGGTCGCCACCTGGCCGACGGTGATCGGCACGCCGTCGCGGCCGGCCTTGACGGGAACGCGCTCGAGGTCATGAATGCCGCGCAGGTAGCCGAGCCCACGGATGGCGTACGCGCTTCCGTTCAGCTCGATCTCGTTGCCGCCAACCTCGTTGTTGCTGGCCGTCACCGCTTTCACCACGTCGGCCAACCTCACGCCGTAGCCGCGCAAGCGCTCGGGGTTCACGTCCACCTGATACTGGCGCACGAAGCCGCCGACCGAGGCCACCTCGGCCACGCCGGGCACGGATTGAAGCTGGAGCTTCAGATACCAGTCCTGTATCGCGCGCAGCCGGCCGAGGTCGTAACCGTCGCCCTCGACGGTGTACCAGAAAACCTGGCCGACGCCCGTGCCGTCCGGGCCGAGCGTCGGCACGACGCCGGCGGGCAACGCCGCTCGGATGGTCGAGAGGCGCTCCAGCACCCGCGTCCGCGCCCAGTAGACGTCCGTGTCATCGTTGAAAATCACGTTGACCATCGCGTAGCCGAACGCCGAGGAGGCCCGCACGGCCTTGACCCCGGGCAGCCCTTGCAGATCGCGCTCGAGGGGGTAGGTGACTTGATCCTCGATTACTTGCGGGCTGCGTCCCGGCCACTCGGCGTAGACGATCACCTGGTTGTCGGAGAGATCCGGGATCGCATCGAGTGGCGTTCTCATGATGGCGAAGATGCCCCAGACCACGAGGGCAAGCGTCGCCAAAATGATCCAGAGGCGCTGCTTGATGGAGAATTCGATGATGCGCTCGATCATGGCTTGCTTGCGCCCATGCCGGGCATTCCGCTCATGCCGGGCATGGCGTCCATTCCGCCGCGCTTCGCGGTGGGCATGCTCGGGGCTCGGCCCGTGTCGCTCGGCTCACCCTGGGCGTTCAACTGCGCGTTGGCGTCGAGCAAGAAGCCGCCCGAAACAGCCACCTTATCGCCAGCCTTCAAGCCGCCCACCACGGGATAGTAGTCGCCGGATCTGGGGCCGGCCACGACCTCGCGAGGCACGAAGTGGTTGGGTTCGACTTCGACGAACACGACGTGCCGGCGGCCGGTGTCGATCACGGCGGAGGCCGGCACGGCAAGCTGTTCGCCCGTGGATAGCGAGGCGAAGCGAACGCTCGCGTACATATCGGGCCGTAGCAGGCCGTCGGGATTCGCCAGTTCGATGCGCACCTGCGCGGTGCGGGTCGCGGGATCCAGGCCGGGCAGCACGGCGGACACGCGCCCGGTGAAGAGCTTGCCGGGATATGCCGCGAGGCGGGCTTCGACGCGCTGTCCCGCTCGCACTTGCCCCAGGTCGTTCTCGAAGACGCTCGCCACGAGCCAGACGTGCGAGAGGTCGGCGAGATCGAAGAGGCTGTCCCCGACGTTCACGTACTGCCCGGCCTGGACCTTACGCTCGGTCACGACGCCACGCGTCGGGCTGATGATGGGCATGCTGGTCTGGGGCCTTCCGCTGGACTCCAGGCGTCCGATCTGCTCGGAACTGACGCCCAAGAGGCGCAGCCGCTGTCGCGCGGCGCTGGCGAGAGCACGAGAGTTGGCCGCCAACTCGGCGTAAGGCGCGTTCCTCATTTCCCGGGCGCTCGCGAGGGCCGTCAGGTACTCCTGCTGGCTCGACACGAGATCCGGGCTGTAGATCCAGGCAATCACTTGCCCGCGCCGGATGGTCTCGCCGGGCGCGACATCGGCGAGGCGGTCGATGCGGCCGGCCACCCAAGCCGTCAGGTGCTGCAAGCGCGTCTCGTCGTAGGCTATCTGGCCGTCCGCTTCGAGCGTGCCGGCGAGCCGCATGGACTTCACCTGGGCGGTCGCCACGTTGGCGAGAACCCGTTGTTCGGGCGAGAGGGTCACGTCGCCGAGGCCGCTCACGCTGGAAGACGTCTCCGAAGACATCGGTGTCGTCACCGTCGAGGGAACGGGCGAGGGGGCCGTGAGCGCCGGCTTCTCGGGCACGAGCGTCATGCCGCAGACCGGGCACTTGCCGGGATGCTCGGAAGTGACGTTCGGATGCATGGGGCAGGTGTAGAGCGTTTTGCCGGCTGCCGACGTCGTCGGGCTGCAACTGGGCGTCGGAGCAGCGGCGATCGCCCGCGCCCCGAGGGTCTGGTTTCTGGAGAGCGCGTAGGTCGCCCCCCCGCCGACGAGTAACAGGGCCAGGACGATGGAGAGCTGGGCCGCGAACTTCATGGGGCCTCCGAGGAAACTTCTTGGCCCGTCAGCGTCTCGAGCTCGGCGAGCATCTTGTGATAATCGGCGATCGCCATGGCCTCGTCCCGCTCGTCGTGGTAAAGGTCCGCCTCGGCGCTCGAGAGGGCGTCGAAGCTGCCGCGATCGACCTCGAAGTTCGCCATCTCCGACGCGAGCGCCTGGCGCGCTTGCGGCAACACGCCACGGTCGTAGAGCTTCACCTGCGCGTTGAGGTGGACAAGATGGTGCATCATCTCGTAGAGCCGCGTGTGCACCTCGAGCGTGCGGTCGGCCAAGTTGGCCTCGCGCGCCTTGACGGTGTCGGAGGCGGCGGCAACGGCCGCCTCGTCGCGCTGCCTGGCGGGGCCGATGGGCAAGTTGATGCTCACCATGCCGGAGAGGGCCGTCTCCCATCCCCGGTCCATGTAGACCTGGCCGACGCCGAGTTGGGTGTCGAGGTCGGGCACGGCTTCTTTGCCCGCCAACTCGGCTTCGAGCCTGGCCACGTCGAGTTCGGCGCGGGCCTGGGCGATCGCCGGGTTGTGGGCATCGGCCTCGGCAATCACGGACTCGATCGGGCGGGTGAAGGGCCTGGTCGAAAGATCGGGCACGCGCCCGAGCGCCGCGTCGTCGCCCAGGCCGATCATCGGTCGATCGAGCAGGCCCAGCAGCTTCACGGCGCTTGTCTCGCGCTGCTGGTGAAAGGTGATCGTGTCGTGGATGATCTCCGCAAGCTGGACGTTGGCCCGCGCCGGTTCGGCCTGAGTGCCGGTGCCGACGGCATAGCGGGTCGTCGCGATTTTGACGGCGCGTGACGCGACGAGGCGCGCCCGCTCGGCGGTCGCTTCGGCGCGCTGGGCATCGTAGAGGTCGAAGTAGGCCGTCTTGACGTGGCCCAGCACCCGGTTCACCGCGTCCAGATAGGCGAAGCGCGCGACATCCGCCTGGCGCTCGGCGATCCGGCGGCGCAAGTCGAGCTTGCCGCCCAGAGGGATGCTCTGGGACACGGCGACCTGCGGCCCCATCAAGCGGGTAATGCTCATGAGGCGCGCCTGGAGCATGGGGTCGGGGAGTTGCCCTTCGCCTTTCGCACGGGCCAGGGCAGCCTCCCATTCGGCGCGCGCCTCGGCCAGCCCGGGGGCGTGGGACTTGGCTTCGACGAGCAACGGCGCGAGCTCTAGCCTGGCGCCGATGCCGCCGGCTCGCGAAGCGCGGGCGAGAGCGGGCGTCGCAGCTGTGGCCACCGTGCTCGCCGTGGCCGTCGTGAGCGCGAGTGTGAGGGCGAGCGGGCGGGCGAGTCTCATGGTTCGGACTTCTAGCGCACGCAGAAGTGCATGCAAAGGGGCACGACGACGAAGGGAAGGAGCGGCAGTACGGCCACGACCCCAAGGCCGGCGAAGGCGAATTGTGCGGCCAAAGGCCACGGCTTCAAGAATCGCTCCACAACCGACTCCGCCGCGGCCGGCGCGCAGGCGTTCGCGAACTTCTGGCGCGCGGATGCCAATGCCTGGGCGTCGCCGACGGCCAGCGTCGCCACGCGATCGGCCTCGGCCTCGGCGGCGGCATCCAGGCGTTCCCAGGCGCCCCGCGCGCCGGGCAGAAGGCTGCACGAGCGCAACAACCAGCAGCCGACCCAGCGGGCGAGCCGGTCGCCGCGGCGAAGATGGGCGAGTTCGTGAGCCACCACGGCCTGCCACTCCGGATCGTCGAGCTTGTCGAAGGTCCAGGTGGAGACGACGATGGTCGGCTCGCTCGTCATGACGGCGAAGGCCAACGGCGCGTCGAGTACCAGGGCCCGGAGTGCCGGTGGCGGGATACCGATCCTCGCGGCGAGCTCACCTAGCCGGTCGAGACGCTCGGAGTCTTCGACCTCGACGGAAGCCTGCTCGGCAAGAACGCGCGCCCGACGCGTGCGGTAGACGTTGGCGATCACGCTGGCGGACATCGCGCCGAGCAGCACGAGCGTGCCGGCGGCCCCGAGGGCCGTGACCGAGGGAGCCAAGTAACGGCAACCCGACCAGCCCATCAGCGCGGTTCCGAAGGCGAAGGTCAAGCCGAGCGATACCGGCAAGGCCAGGGCCGCGAGCGCCCAGAGCATGCGCGGGTTCATGCCGGCGCGAAGGGCGGCGGCTTCGGTCATGGCCGCTCCTTCCGGATGGCGCGCTGGAAGTGGGCGATCGCCGGCGCCGCGAAATCGCGCATGAGTTCGTCGACGATGCGCGCCACGGCCGTCTCGGTGAACTGATCGTAGGTCTGGGTGGCGTAATAGACGTGGGCCTTGCCGACGCGCTCGGCGCGCAGCAGGCCCTTCTTGGCGAGGTTGCCCATGATCGTCATGACGGTCGTGTACGCCACGTCGCGCTTGCCGGCCAGGGCCTCGTGGATCTCGCGCACCGTCACGCCGACAGGCCCTCGCTCCCAGATGGCCTGCATCACGTCGGCTTCGTGGTCGCCAAGCAGCTTGCGCAGCCCGGGGCGGTTGAGATGGAAGCTGCCGCCGTCGGATGATTGAGTCATCTTGCCTCGCGCCGGTTCTGGCATATCTACGACCCA
>DATNPP010000312.1:0-5516 GCA_036703175.1 Oscillatoriaceae cyanobacterium | reverse complement strand
AGCCGTCCGTGCGCACGCCGATCGCCGTGATCTGGACCAGCTGTCCGGCCGGCAGCGTGGACGTGTCCAGCTGGGCGCTGTAGCCGTCCGTGCCGTCCGTGTCTTCCGAGATGAGCTGCCCGTCGGCCTGGAATTGCACCTTGGTGAAGGTCTCGCCGGCCGGGATCGTCACCTGCATCTGGATCACGCCCGTCACGGGCTTGTAGACGTAGGCCTGGTTCTGCACGGCGCCGACGCAGCCGGTCAGGGCCAGCGCGGCGAGCAAAAGGCCCTGCTTCAGAAATGCCATACGAGTGACGCCTCCGGGCCGCCGCGCATGTAGTTGTAGTCGCCGCCCTGGTTGTTGAACATCAGCTGGTCGTAGCCGAGCGAGACGGACACGAAGCGCGTGGTCCACTTGAGCGCCAGATTCGCGTCCACGCCCCAGAGCGGGCCCAGGGCCGAGGCGAAGCTGTCGCCGCCGCCGAAGAGATAGGGCGCGGCGTCGACGTCGGCGGCGATCGCCAGCGAGCCCCAGAACGGGTAATAGGCGCGCGCATGCAGCGTCGGGCCCTGCTCGATCTCGTTCGAGACGAACAACGCGCTGGGATCCGGCGGCGGCAAAAAGGGGCCGCTCGCGCCCGGCGTCGCGGGCGTCGTGTCCGAGCCGATCTCGCGATCGCTGAAGTCGCGCAGCCAGTAGCCGGGCCCGATCGCGAGCACCCACGGTCCGCGAATCGGCAGCCACTCGGCGTCCAGTCGCACCAGGTACTCGTCACGGCGAATCGGATCGTCCGGCACCTGCAGCGAGTTGATCACGTAGCCGAGCGCGCTCGCGGAGAGCGCGAGATTCGCGGCATCCCCCAGCGGCAGATCGCCCGAGAAGCCCCAGGCGGTGCCGCCGCCGCCGCTGAAATCCGAGCCGTAGTTCGGCGCGCGCTCGCGCATCAGCGCGTAGCCGGCGGTCGCATCGATCGCCGCGACCGGCTTGAACTGCACGCCCGGCGTGACGATCGGCGTCGCGAAAGGGTCCTGCGGCCAGACGCGCTTATGGTACTCGGGCACGCCCCAGGCGGTCGTTTCGGGATCGTGGTGCTGGACGTTCACGACCAGATTGTCGGTCCGCGGGTCGCGATCGACGGCGATTTGCGCCTTCTCTCCCGAGCTCACGACCACTTCGGTGATCGCTTTGCCGTCCGGCGCGGGCACCGCCGTGCGATAGACGTAGCTGCCCGAATCCGGCGTGCCGGGGAGCGGCTGATTCGGATCCACGCCGGGCTGTACCGGCGGCGTGCTGGGCGGCGCGTAGGGTGTGTAGGGCGGCGGCGAGGGCGGCAAATCGGCCATGCCCGGCGTGACCATGAGTGCCGGCTGCGGCGCGAGCGGCACGTTGGCCTGCGCATCCGCGGCGCCGGGCACCACCTCGAGGCGGATCACGCCGCGCGAGGGCTCGGGAAAGACGGCCAGGTGCGCCGGGCCGGCGGCGTGAATCGTCAAGCGCACGTGCCCCGTGCCGGGCTCTGGCGTCATCTCCAGGCGCTGCACCAGCGGATGGAACAATCCCATGCGGAAAACCGAGCCGATGCGCGCCCGCGCGTCGCCGAAATCCGCGACGAGCACGGTGTTGTCCGAGGCGTAGGCCAGCGTCAGGTGCGGCATGGTGCCCCGGTAGGGCACGAGCACGCTCGAATCGCCGCGCTCGAAGGTCGGACGATCGACGATCGCGGTGGCGCCGGCGGGCGCCGCGCACCAGAGCAGCCCCGCGAGGGCGAGGCAGCTAGTCGGAAGCAGTGTACGCAAACGGGTCTTTCGGGTCATGGCGCTAGCCCACAGGCGATTTCGATGTGCAGGAGGGCTACCGGCGATCGCGCCTCAGGCATGAGTCGAGCGTATCGGATGCCGGGCGCGGGGTCGGTGATCGCTGACCCGTTTCGGCGAAAAGACGGCAAAGCCACGCGACGTGGAGCATCTGGACACCATATTCCCCGTTCGGCTGTTCACCTAACACACTGTTCCTTGGCTGTTAAGACCTGTAACAATTACAATCTTTCAACCAAACTTTTTCTTATGTTCTACCGACATAGGAACAAAGCGGAGGTAATCCAATGCTCAAGCGTTCCTTGGGGACGGCACTGGCGGTATTCACGCTCCTGGTGCCACTCTCCACGAATACAGGAGTCGGAAGCGCCGCGGGCCCTACACCTATTGCCCGTCAACATCGCCAAAATCTCGACAGATCTGGCAGCATCCTGCCCTCCTACAACTTTCCCGCCGCCACGCGCGGCGATCGCTTCGCCCGCCATGGCCTGAAATTCCGGGCCGGCATCGTCGGGTGGCGCCACTACGGCCGATTGATCAAGCGCGTCGCGCGCTCGTACGACATCGATCCGTACGTGCTGGGCGCCTACGTGTGGGTCGAGAGCGGCTTCAACGCGAAGCAAGACTACAGCCACGACGGCTTCCGCGCCATCGGGCTCGGCTCGGTCCAGGCGACTGACCATCCGAAGTGCACGCTGCACACGCTGCAAGATCCGTACACCAACTTGTGCCTGACGGCGCAGGAGTTCTCCGAGAAGTGGACGCCCCACGACATGGCCGGCACGGTCATGGACGTGTGGTACCCCGCGTGGCGTCGCAAGCTGGCGCACGGGGAGGACATTCCGGTCGTGCAATCGCCGGATGTCTACGTCCAGGCGATCGCGAATCGCTATTACGCGTTGCGCGAGATCGATTCGCACTTCCGAATGGACTCCTGAAGCGGCGATACCACACGCGCTCGTGGGGGACGTGACGACCTCGTCGCGTCCCCCGCTCGTCTGTAGGCCCGCCCCCCTGTCCCCTGCTACGCTGTTGGGCGAAGGGCCAAAAGGAGGTGCGCATGGGCACGCTTCGGCGTTCGGCGGCGGCTTTGCTCGTGGCGGGCCTGCTCGGCGGTTGCGGCCACGCGGCTTTTCAGGCGGCATTGCCCGCGAGCCCCGGGATCAACCTCACGGCCGCCTCGGGCGAGAGCGGCACGGCCCACGCCACCCTGGTCAATCAGGGCAACGCCTGGAAGCTGATCGTCGTGGGTCAAGGGCTGCGCACGAGCGGCGCCTACGGCGTCTTCTTGATCAATCTGCCCTCGGGCGTGCATCAGGGCGTGGGCTCGCCGCCCTTTTCGCTGGGGGTGACGGCGAGCGGAACGGTGGACTTCATCGGCACGGCGCGCATGCATCCGGCCAACTCGCTCGAGCTCGTCGTGAACTACTATCCCAGCGGCAATCCGGCCGACACGGCCGGCGCGCAGCAGGCTTTCAGCGGCACGTTTTCGGCGCCTCTCCGCTAGACTCGAGGCGATCGCCGGCGTATCATGGCCCCGGAGGTGCGCATGGGCGAAGAAGGCGAGTTCTTCCGCTACCAGTTGCTCTATAGCGAACTGCAGGAGCGCATCGCGCACCTCGCGGCCATGCGCGAGCGCACGTCCGATTTGACGGAGCGCCTGGCGCAGCTCAATCGACACATCGCGTCGCTGCGAGAGAACGTGCCGCGCACGTGCACCGGCTGCGGCGATCCGTTCGTCGGCGCGCCGGACGCGACGCTCTGTCCCGATTGCCGGGGCGACTGACGAGGACTTTCCCATTCGGCTTTTCTTCAAGCGCCACGCCGTTCCGCAAGAAACCGCGCCCTCCAGCTTCGAGGCCGCGCTCGACGCCCAATCCGTCGACGCGTCGCCGCTCGTCGAGGCCTACGACTATGTGCGCGAGCACCTGAGCGAAGCCGACAACATCGGCCGCACGGGCGACGCGCGGGACTTCTACGCCCATCTCGATCGCCTCTCCGAGGGCGTGAAGCAGACCTTTCCGCAAAGCTTCTGCAAGGCCGGCTGCAGCGGCTGCTGCCACTATCCGGTGGGCCTGTTCACGATCACCTTCACCGAGTGGCAGGTGATGCGCGATCACATGGAAAACGTCTGGAGCGAGGCGGATCGTCAGGACTTCGTCGAGCGCTTTCGCGCGCGCTTCAGAGGCGGCTGGCTGCAGCTCTTCACGATGCTGCAGAACAGCCTGTTCCTGTTGATGCTCGCGGCGCCTTTTCTCGAGCGCCGGCGGATCGCCTGCCCGTTTCTCAAGGACAACAACTGCAGCATCTACGCCGCACGGCCCTACCAGTGCCGCACCTTCGGTCACTTCGCCGCGCGGCCCTGGCTCGGCAAGCAGCCCAAGATCTACGCCTGCCACATGCAGGGCCAGAACCTGCATAACGCGCTGCAGCGCAGCGGCCCGCAGTTTCAGCTGCCCGTCATGAACCCGATCGTCATCAAACTGCGCAAGCTCTGCCGCGGCCCGCGGCTCTCCTTGCCGCTGTGGGCCTCGATCTGGGTGCGCAAGCAGTCTAACCGCGGTTGAGTTCGCCGACCGTGCGCGCGCCCCGCTCGAAGATAACCGTGAACTGACCGGTCGTGGGCTCCCAGATGCCCGCCTCGTGCAGGTCGATCTCGATGATCGCGAGGCGTTGCGCCTCGGGGCCTCTGGGGAACCAGGCCTTCCAGTCCTCGCGCCAGCGGCCGGCGATCACCTTCGGATCGGTCACGAAGCGCGCCCGGCCATTGAGCGAGATCGTCTCGCCGTCCGAGTCGCGGCAAAACAGCACGCCGACCTGGGGGTGCGCGTTGATCTCGGCGACTTTCTCGGTGTCGAGCGCGGTCACGAACCAGAGGTCCGCGTCGCGAATCGGCGGCTGGTTCATCATGGGCCGGGTGTGCACGAAGCCGTCGCGCGCCACCGTGATCAGATGCGCCGTTTTGAAGCTCTGCACGCGTTTTTGCAGCTCTTCGAGGCTGAGGATTTCCATCGCTCGCTCCTTTCGTCGTCCTGACAGCGCGCTTGGCCATACGCTAGCGCGGTGGAAGAAGCGGGGCAACATCCGGCCAGAGGCTGGCGGTGAGGTCTCAGGGCGCGGTGAGCCCCCAATCGCCGTAGGCCTGCATCACGCCCTCGACGGTGCGCGTGAGCGCGAAGTGGGTTTCGACGCGCTGCCGCGCAGCCGTCGCCAGGCGCTTCGCCAGCGCGGAATCGGCGAGGACGGCGGCGATCGCCTGCGCCAGCCGTTCGTCGTCCCCGGGCGGCACCAGCACGCCGGTCTCCCCGTCGAGCACGATCTCGGGCACGCCGCCCGCAAAGGTGGCGACGATCGGCCGCGTGGCCGCCATCGCCTCGATGAGCACGCGGCCGAACGGCTCGTAGAGCGACGGCAGCACGAAGAGGTCGAACTGCTCGAGCACGCCGGGCACGTCCTCGCGATGGCCCACGAACGCGATGCGCTCCCCGATGCCCAGGGAGGCGGCCAGCGCCTCGAGGCGCGTGCGCTCGCCGCGGAACTGGAAGATGTCGTCGCCCACGACCACGAAGCGCCAATCCGGATGGTCCGGCGCGAGGCGCGCGGCCGCGCGCACGAACACGTCTTGCCCTTTCCAGGGAATCAGATGCGAGACGACGCCGACGACGGGCCCCTCGCCGACCGGCAGCGCGAGCGGCGCGATCTCGCGAGGGTGATGGAAC
>DATNPP010000310.1:0-1786 GCA_036703175.1 Oscillatoriaceae cyanobacterium | reverse complement strand
TGTGGGGCGTGTATCCGCGGGTGCTGCCGCGTGCCGGCAGCGACGAGGAGCTGATTCGCAACGCGATGGCCGCCGCGAAAGCCGAGGGCATGATTCAGGACGGCGAACGCGTGGTCATCACGGCCGGCTCGCCGCTCGGCGTGCCGGGCAACACCAACTTCATCAAGGTCGAGGTGGCGAGCACGATCCTGGCGCGCGGCATGGGCCTCGGCAAGACGGCGATCGTGGGCGTGGCCCGCGTCGCGAATTCCGCGGCGGAGGCGATCGCCAAGATGCAGCCTGGCGACATCCTGGTGGCCCGCGAGACGGACAAGGACTACGTGCCCGCCATGAGCAAGGCCAGCGGCGTGATCGTGGAGGCCGGCGGCCTCACGTCCCACGCGGCGATCGTCTGCTTGCAGCTGAACATTCCGCTGCTGCTCGAGGTCACCGGGCTCGACAAGATCCCCGACGGCGAGGTCGTCACGATGGATGCGTCGCGCGGACTGGTGTTCAAGGGCAAGGTCAAGGTCTAAGTCCGCATGCCCACTTTCGATCCGTTGCCGCCGATGCCCGCGCCGGGCGTCGCCACCGCCGAGCAGACGCAGGCGATCGAGCGGCGGCTGATCGAGGAGTGGCAGTATCCCGCGCTGTTGCTCATGGAGCGCGCGTCGCTCGCGATCGCGCGCTTTCTGGAGCAGACCTACCCCAACGCGCCGGTGGTCGTGATGGCCGGCAGCGGCAACAACGCGGCCGACGGCCTCGGCGTGGCGCGCTTGCTGGCTGATCGCGGCCACGTGGTGCGGGTGTTGACGGTGGGCTCGGCGCAAGGCGAGCTCGCCACCCGCCAGATGAGCTGGCTCGGGCGCCGCGGCGTGCAGGTCAAGGTCTTCGGCGGCTCCGAGCAACTCGGCCCCGAGTGGGTGTGTCTCGACGCGCTCTTTGGCATCGGCTTGAACCGGCCCATCAAGAGCGACATGCAGATCGCCATGGACTGGGTCAACAAGCGTCACTGGCGCGCCGTCGTGAGCGTCGACGTGCCCAGCGGCATGCGCGCGGACTCGGGCGAGAACATGGGCGGCCTCGTGCGCGCCGACGAGACGATCGCGTTGGGCGTGCTCAAGCCGGGCTTGCTGATGGATCCCGCGCTGCGGGCCGTCGGCCGGCTGTGGCTCGCGGACATCGGCTTTCCGCGCCAGTTGATCGAGCCGTTGCCGGGACGGCTCAACGCCCCCTTTCCACTGCCGGCGACGGCGCCCGATGCGCACAAGGGCAGCCTGGGCTCGGTGCTGATTCTCGCCGGCTCGCGCTCCATGAGCGGTGCGGCGATTCTCGCGGCGCGCGCGGCCTGTCGCTCGGGCGTGGGCCTGGTCTATGTCGCCACGGGCGAGAGCCAGCGCGACATCGTGGCGGCGGCGGTGCCCGAGGCGATCGTCGTCCCGCTCGAGGAAAGCGAAGGCGCGATAGGCCCCGAGGGCCTCGCGGCGATGGCCGCTTATTTCCCGCGCGTCCGGGCGATCGCGATGGGGCCGGGCCTGGGGCGCGCGGATCGCACGCTGGCGCTCGTCGATCGCGTGCTCGGCACGTTCAAGGGGCCCATTGTACTCGACGCGGACGCATTGCCGCGCCAGGGCGAGGCGGTCGCGTCACGCACGGAGCCGCTGGTGCTCACGCCGCACGCCGGCGAGATGGGGCGCATGTTCGGCGTGTCGGCCGAGGAGGCCCAGACGCGCCGCATCGAGCTCGCCACGCGCGCGGCGCAGGCTTACAAGGCGGTGACGGTCTTCAAGGGGGCGCGCTCGTTGCT
>DATNPP010000092.1:0-18608 GCA_036703175.1 Oscillatoriaceae cyanobacterium | reverse complement strand
GCAGGCGTTCAACCGCACGACCGAGAACGAGGACCGCTTCCGCGAGCGCAACCAGGCGAACCGCGACGCGAACGTGCGCGCGGCTTTGGCCACCTCGGTGTTCTCGCCCACGATCGACGTACTGAGCGCCCTGGCCGTCGCCTCGGTGCTGGGCGTCGGCGCCTGGTCGGTGCTGCACGGCAGCCTGACGATCGGATTGCTCGCCGCGTTCATGCTCTACATCGCGCAGTTCTTCTGGCCCATTCAGGTCATCTCCCAGGTCGCCGCGCAGCTGCAGGCGGCGCTCGCGGGCGCGGAGCGCATCTATGCGATTCTGGACGAGCCGATCGAGTCCGAGACGGGCAAATCGTCGCTGCCGGCCCGCTGCGGGCGCATCGAGTACCGCGACGTGCACTTCGCCTACGTGCCCGGGCGCCCCGTGCTGGAAGGCGTGAGCTTCGTCGCTGAGCCCGGCCAGACGATCGCCATCGTGGGCCCCACGGGCGCCGGCAAAACTTCGATCGTGAATCTGTTGCCGCGCTTCTACGACATCCAAAAGGGCGCGGTGCTGCTGGACGGCGTCGACGTGCGCGACGTGCCCCGCGCCGAGCTGCGCTCGCAGATCGCCGTGGTGGCGCAAGAGCCGTTTCTGTTCAGCGGCACGGTCGCGGAGAACCTCGCCTATGGGCGTCCGGACGCGACGCGTGAGGAGCTCGTGGCGATCGCCAGAGCCGTCGGCGCGCACGACTTCATCGAGGCGCTGCCGCAGGGCTACGACACGCCACTCGGCGAGAACGGCGGCCGGCTGGGACACGGGCAGCGGCAATTGCTGGCGATCGCCCGCGCGGTGCTCGCGGATCGCCCGATTCTGCTGATGGACGAGGCCACGAGCCACGTCGACTCGGCGACCGAGGCGTCTTTGCAACACGCGCTCGCGACGGCGATGGCGGGTCGCACGTCGATCGTGATCGCCCACCGCTTGAGCACCATCCGGCACGCGGATCAGATCCTGGTGGTGGCCGACGGCCGCATCGTCGAGCGCGGCACGCACGACGAGCTGCTCGCGGCGGGTGGCCGCTACGCGGAGCTGCACCGCCACCACGAGGCGGCCGTGACCGAGGTGGCCTGAGCCTGAAAGCAGCCTGCTACGGCGCGGAATCGTGGGCGCCGGCTCCGTGGCGATTCCGGATGCCTCCTGACGCCCGAGGCTCTATACTGGTCGCATGACAGACTGGCAAGCTCGCGCCCTCACCCCCGCCGAAGCCGTTCGCCTCGTGCGTTCCGGCCAGCACGTCTTTCTGCATGGCGGCTGCGCCGCCGCGTTGCCGCTCGAAGCGGCCCTGGCCGAGCGGGCGCGCGAGCTCGAGGGCGTCACCGTTTATCAGATGGACAAGGAAGGCCCCGAGGTGCTCGCCGATCCGGAATTGGCCGGGCACGTCCGCATACGGGCCTTCTTTCTGGGGGCCGAGCTGCGGCGCGCCGTGGCCGAGGATCGCGCGGATTACCTCCCCGTCTTTCTCTCGGACATTCCGCGCTTCATGCGCGACGGCGTCTTTCCGATCGACGTCGCCGTGGTGCAGCTCTCGCCACCGAATGCGCACGGCTACTGCACGTTGGGGACTTCCTTGGACGTCGCGCGCCAGGCCGTGGCCTCGGCGCGCGTGGTGATCGCCGAGATCAATCGGCAAATGCCGCGCACCGAAGGCGACACGGCTGTGCACCTCGACGAGCTGGACGCCTTCGTCGTGACGGATCGGCCGGTGATCGAGCATCGGTCACCCGCGATCACCCCCGAAGCGCGAGCGATCGGCGAGCAGGTCGCCGCGCTGGTGTCGGACGGCGCCACGTTGCAGGTCGGCATCGGCGCGATTCCGGATGCGGTGCTCGCCGCTCTGCACGACAAGCAGGACCTGGGGTTGCATACCGAGATGTTCTCGGACGGCGTGATGACGCTCGTGCGCGCCGGGGTGATCACCAATCGGCGCAAGGCGCTGTATACGGGCAAGTGCGTGACGAGCTTCGTGATCGGCACGCGCGCGCTTTACGACTTCGTCGACGACTGCCCCGACGTGCTCTTCTTTCCGTCGGACGTCACCAACGACACGCATCTGATCCGGCAGCACGACGACATGGTGGCCATCAACGGCGCGCTGCAGGTCGATTGGAGCGGCCAGGTCTGCGCGGACTCGATCGGCCCGGCCATCTACTCGGGCATCGGCGGCCAGATGGATTTCATGCGCGGCGCCGCGCTCGCCAGGCGCGGCAAGGCCGTCATCGCTCTGCCCTCCACGGCCTGCCACGGCACGGTGAGCCGCATCGTGCCCATGTTGAGCCCGGGGGCCGGCGTGGTCACCACGCGTGGCCACGTCCATTACGTCGTGACCGAATACGGCACGGCCGATCTGCGCGGCTGTACGCTGAATGAGCGGGCCGAGCGGCTCATCGCGATCGCCCATCCGGATCACCGCGGCGAGCTGCGCGCGCAACTCGCCGCGCGGCGCCACGTCGCACCCGGCGGAATCTAGACCGGGCCGCGCCTCGTCAGGTCACCCGGCCGACCAGCGGCTCGTGCACGTCCGTCGCCGACCCCGCGGCGAGCGTGACGGTTTGGCCCAGCGTGGGGACGCAGGTCGCGAAACCATAGCGTCCGGCGATCGCGTCCTCGAGAGCGCACGCGGCCTCGGGCTCGCCGTGCACGATGAAGACCTGCCGCGGCGGGGCTTCGAGCTTTTCCAGCCAGTCGAGCAATTGGGATCGGTCGGCATGCGCCGACAGGCCTTCGATGTGGGCAATCGTGGCGCGCACGGGCACCCGCTCGCCGAAGATCGTCAATTCGCGCGCGCCCTCGAGCAGGGCCCGCCCCGGCGTGCCGAGCGCCTGGTAGCCCACGATGCAGACCGTGTGGCGTGCGTCGGGCAATCGCTGGTGTAGATGGTGCCGAATGCGGCCGCCCGTGCACATGCCCGAGGCCGACACGATCACGCCCGGCCCGAGCAGGCGATTGATCGCCTTGGAGTGCTCCGCGTCGCGCACGATGTGCAGCTTGCGCGGCGCGAGCGCCGTGGCGTCTGCGGTTGCGATCGCCGCCGCCTCGGCGTTGAGGTCCTCGCGATGGGCGCGGGTGATCTCGGACGCGTCGATGGCCATCGGCGAGTCCAAAAAGGTGTCGAGCGACGGAATCTGCCCCGCGTCCTCGAGCCGGCGCAGCAAATAGAGCAGCTCCTGAGCCCGACCGACCGCGAAGGCCGGAAAGAGCAGCATGCCGCCGCGCGCCAGCGCCGAACGCACCACCTCGGCCAGTCGCGCGGCGACGTGCCCGGGCGGGTGCAGGCGATCGCCGTAGGTCGATTCGATCAAGAGGTAATCCGCGGCCGTCGGTCGCTCGGCGTCTGCGAGCAGCACCGAGCCCGGGCGGCCGACGTCGCCCGAAAACACGATCACCGTGCGGCCCCGCGCTTCTTCGACCTCGATCGTCACGCTGGCCGAGCCGATGATGTGCCCGGCCGGATGGAAGGTCGCGCGCATGCCCGGTGCCACCTCGACCGTCTGACCGTAGGCGATCGCGCGCAGCTGCCGCAAGGACCTTTGGGCGTCCAGCAGCGTGAAGAGGGGCTCGGCCGGATGGTGCCGGCTCCAGCCGTGGCGGTTGGCGTGGTGGGCTTCTTCTTCCTGCAAGTAGCCGGCATCCGGCAGCATGATCGCGCAGAGGTCCGCCGTGCCGTGCGTGCAATACACGGGGCCGGCGTAGCCCAGGCGAATCCAGCGCGGCAGATAGCCCGTGTGGTCGATGTGGGCGTGCGTCAACACCACCGCCTGCACGCTCGCGGGATCGACGGGCAAGGGCTGCCAGTTCAGGGCTTCGGACTCACGCCGGCCCTGGAACATGCCGCAATCGATCAAAATGCGGGCGCGGTCGCTCGAAAGGAGATACTTGGAGCCCGTGACGCCGCCGCTGGCGCCGAGGAATTGCAAAGTGGGCATGAAGGGCCTCCGCTCACTGGGACAACTTGGGCATTCCGACGATCGGGTGGTGCGTCGCACCGAGGGGTGTTTCGTGCGCCGCATGCCGGCGGTGGTGCACCGACGGATGCAGGCAATGTTGCTCGCGGTAGTAGGTCAGCATCCGCTCGATGAGCCGACGCGGATCGGCGTCGTAAATCAGATGCGCGCCGGAGAGCTTGTGCACGGCCTTGACGAGGCGCGGCAGCTCATCGACGATGCCGCCGGTGCCTTCGAGCACGCCGATCAGCTTGCCTTCGTCGTAAGCGATCGCGAACTCGCCGAGCGTGCCGGAGCGGCCGCCCACGATCACGACCATGTCGCTGCTGCGGATGTTCGTGACCTCGCGCCCCATCAGGCCGCTGCCCGTGTAGACGATCATGTCGAGCCCCTCGGTCGGGCTGCCGTAGCGTTCGACGTGCTCGTCGCGCGAGAGTGCCGGCGAGATGCCGACGACCAAGCCGCCCAGCTCCTTGGCGCCGCGCGCCGCATGGTAGGGCAGTCCGGGGCAGGCGCCGTTGACCAGAATGCAGCCGCTGGCGGCGATCGCGCGTCCAAGCTCATGGGCCGACGCGATCGCCGCGTCGGCCATCGGGCCGTCGGCCGCCCCCATGACCCCGATCGTCAGGCGTGTGGCGCCGGAGTCGGCTGAGTGCGGCGGAACCGAACGTTCGAGCATGGCATCCTCCGAGTCGATCTGGGGCTCGTCTGCTCCGATGATAGGCGACGGCGCGCCTCGCGGCCTCCGCGAGAACTACCGAATGCGCGCTCGGATCTTTCCGCGCGTTTTCTACGGACGACGCCCCGGTTTTCGCTTGCTAGGATAAGAGCATCGAGGCCGAGCGCCGCGAAAGAAAAAGCCCGGATGTGAGCCGCGGAAGCACATGGAGCAGGAGGGCCACTCCTCCCCGGAGACCCCCGACCCATCTCACTCGAACCGCCCGACATCGTCCGGCCGCAAGCCGTCCCCTCCTTGGAGGGGGCGGCTTCGCGCCCGATGGGGATTCGAGGACTTCCGTCAGCCGGTTGGGCGTAGCGCCTCACGGCGTTATCGTAGAGGCACGGCACAGGCGATCCGCAGGGAGGAGCCGGAATGCGTCGACCGGATTCCTGAGGCCATGACGAGCCTCTCGAGCGCAACCTTGGGCGATCTGCTTCCGTTCGCCGTGGGAATGGCCGTGTCTCCCCAGGCGACGGTTCTGACGCTGCTCTGGCTGACGACCACGCACGGCCGCCTGAAGGTGCTGGCGCTCATGTTCGGCGTCATCACGAGCACGGCCGCAGCGCTTTGTCTGCTCGTGGCGCTGGACGATCTCCTGGGGGAATCGCTGGGACCACGCCAGCTCGCGGTCGTCGCGGGGATCTTGTCGATCGCCCTCGGCTTCTACAGCCTGGCCCAAGTCTTTCAGGTCGTCCGGCGCCTTCTGCGCGGCGAAGCGACGCTGCGCGATCTTCGCCGGGTTCCCGGCCTATCGGGAAAGCTCGAACATGCCGGTTTCAAGCAGGTCTTCCGCGCCGGCGGTCTGGCGGCGCTGTCGGGCCCTCAAACCCCTCAATCGCTCGTCCTCGCGGCGTTCATCATCGCCCTTCATGCCCTTCGGCCGTCCCTGGAGCTCGCCGTGATCCTGGCCTACGCCGGGATCGTGGGCCTGGGCGTGGCCGTATTCCTGGCGATCGCCTTTCTGCCCGGCCGGCGCCTGCAGGCGTGGCTGCTCGGATTCCGAAGCTGGATGGAGGCCAACGGCGGATTCGTCGTGCTCGGCGCCAACGCGCTGATGGCGGTCGTGCTTTTCTGGAAAGGGTTCGCGTACTTGCACTATCCGCGCTGACGCGCGACGGCCGCACGCTTGAGTGATAGGCATTTCTGCTTCCCGCGTGTGGCAAGCAACCTAACTTTGGGTATTGCTATGTGGAAGAATTCACGTGGCTGCACATGGCTCGCGTGGTGGGCGGAAGGATGGAGGGAGATGGCGCGTTCTCGTCTATTTCTCGGGCTATTGCTGCTCGCGATCGTGGGATGTTCCTCCAATTCTGGGGATCCGGCGGACCTGTTTCCGTTGCTGTACCACAACGAATTCGCGAGCCCGCGGCCGAGCGTCTCGATCGTCCCCGCGAATCCTTGCGCCGGAAATCAAGTCAGCGTCACCGGAAGTGGCGCTCCGGCGAACACGACGCTCGAAGTCTGGCTGATGCCGCAAATTCCCGGTGGGTTCAAAGCCGGACTGTACAGCCCCGCAGATGGCAATGGCGTCGAACTGGGCACGACCAAGACGGATGCGTCCGGCAACTTCACCTACGCCTTCACCTTCCAAGAGCCGGCCTTCGATGCGAACGTCTTTCCGCGGGGCAACTACGAGCTCTGGCTGGTCTATCCGCCGGGCAACATCATCGCCCCCGGGGTCATCGGCTGGCAGTGTCCGCCCGCGACGACCGTGAAGGGCATGGTCTACGACGCCTCAGGCAGGCCGGTTCCAGACGGTACGACCATCGAGGTCACCGTGAAGAGCGATGGCGGTGCCGTCATCTATGATCGCACCGTGCCCGTGACCAAGGGCAGTTACGCGCTGGCCGACGTGCCTGAGCCGGCCACCACTGAATTCACCGTCAAGGTACCCGGCTGGCCGGCGCGCACGCGTCAAGACGGCACCGGCGGCATTCAGGTGAAATGGGCCGGCAATCCGAGCCCACCTGTTTCGAGTGACGTTTTCACCAAGACCCAGGGCAATCCGCTCACCTACAACTTCGGCGGTCCGAGCACGCCCGATGACCCCGACGCACCGGCCTATTTCCTCGCCTCGGACGCGGCCGATCCCGACGTGGCCTTTACGACTTTGACCGGCAAGGTCTACGACCAGAACGGCAACCTGGTGCCGGACAGCGCGGGCGCCAAGGTGATCGTGGACGCGGCGAGCGATCCGAAGTTTCACGCGATCGTCACGGTCACGGGTGGCGCTTACGAGGTCGACAAGGTTCCGACCGGCGTTCCAGCGAGCGTGGATTTGCGCATCAACCCGGTGTACCCGCTGATTTATCCCCGCACGATGGTCCTGATTGCGCCAAAGATCAGCGGCAAACCGAACGTCGTGAACTTCGGCGGCCCTGCGACGCCGGACGACCCCGACGCGCCGAAGTTTCCGTTCCCGAGCCCATCTCCCCTCATCACCGGGCCTTCGCCTTTCAGTGGTCCAATGCCACCGGGATGAAATCGCGAATTGCGTCATTTGTATTGACATTTGCCATTCGGTACGTATGATGGATATGGGGAGGGCCCGGCGTGCCGCGCTACGAAGCCTTCGAGGACAGTGGCTACACCTTCGTCTTCAAATACGACGAAGCGTTCCCGGAGATGCTGCACTACCACGTCCGGCACTGGCCGAACACGATCGACGATGCCATCGATACGTTCTTCGCGGACGTCGGCACCTGGGATGAGCGGCATCAGCGATTTATCAGCCAGTCGGACACACATGAGTTGCTCTGGTACTGGATCGACGAGACCAAGAAGGTCGTGATGGTCATCTCGTGCTATCGCATCTGAAGGAGGGAGCCATGAAGCAGGGACGCGAGCGCCAACCCGGCGGTCCCCGGCATATCGGCGAATACCCCATGACCGAGGCGCAATCCGAGCGGGCAGAGGCAGCGATTGCGCTGGCTCAGGAGGAGGCCAGGGTCAATTTGCGATGGAATAGCGCCGCGCTGGCCGTCGTCAAGGAAGCCGCCGATTTGATGGGCGTTCCCTACCAGACGTACCTCAAGATGGCGACCTATCGCCAGGCGGTTGCGGATCTCAACGCAGCCAAAGAGGTTGGGCGCAGCGCATCGTCAGGACGCTGACCGTGGCGCATCAGGCCTGCGCGAGCGCCTCGAGCGCCGCGCCCGTGACGCGGTAGGTCGTCCATTCGTCCATCGGCTACGCTTTTGATCCCAAGCGTCAGGCGATACTGCTCTTGGGCGGCGATAAGACGGGCGATGCTCGATTCTACGAATGGTTCGTCCCCAAGTGCGAAGCCATCTGGGAAGAATACCTCGACTGGTTGGAGAAGCAGGAACAGGAAGAGCCCAAGGGAGCGGCCAAAGGCAAGGCCGACGGCAAAAGGGGAGGCAAGCGAAAATGAGAGTCAAGCGTTTTGAAGAAACGTTCGCGGAGCAGAAGCCTGAGGTGCAGGCCCGTGCGAACGCGTTGGCTGAACAAATGCTGCGGGAGCTTGCCTTGGACGAATTGCGCGCGGCCCGCCAGCTTTCGCAAGATGCAATCGCGAAGGTGCTCGGCGTGAAGCAGCCGGCGATCGCAAAGATCGAAAAACGGACGGACATGTACATCTCGACGCTTCGGAACATGATCCAGGCGATGGGGGGCACGCTCGACATCATCGCTCACTTTCCTGATGGTGATGTTCGGATCAAGCAATTTGCCGAGCTGGACGCGCAGGAGCATCCGACAAATGTGTCTACCAAGCGCTCTCGTGCAAGGAAGGCCGCTACCGCGTAGCATTCTCAACTTCCTTAGCCGAATGAATTCTGAGTTTCGTCAGCTCCGCGGCTACCAGCCCGTAGACGCCGTCGTGCTTACTCTTCGCTGGTGTTTCCATCGAAATGTTCATGCTCACGCTCGGCGTCCGCCTTGGTGCGCTGTTCCACGTCGCGCCGGTGCTCCGGCGGGGCGTAGAGCGTGTAGAGCTTGAGCGGCTTCGTCCCCGTGTTGCGCACGTTGTGGCGCGCACCCGCGGGCACGATCATCGCGAAGCCCGCGGAAACGTGGTGCTTGACGCCGTTGATGACGATCTCCCCTTCGCCTGCTTCGACGCGGAAGAACTGGTCGCCGGACCGATGCGCCTCGGCGCCGATTTCTTCGCCGGGTTTGAGCGACATCAGCACGAGCTGCAAGTGCTGCCCGGTGTAGAAGACCCGTCGATAGTCCTGGTTCGCCAGGGTGAGGCGATCGATGTTGTCGACGAACCCTTTCTTGGGCAGCGCGGTGGATTGCGCCCAGGCGTTCGACGAGAACCTCGCCCAGGGCGTTCCGCCCGGAATCGATGGGGCCAGGCAGGCGATCAACAACGCGCCGGCAGCCAGGCGAATGCTTGAGTTCGGCATGGCCTTCACCTCCTGAGGTCATTCGATATTATGCAGGCCGCAATCCTCGGGCAAGGACCGGCTGAACGTGCGACCCGTGCGGCCTCTATCGCCGATCGAGCACGGAAAGCTTTCGGTAGAAGGCACGCGGCCCGGCTCTCCCGGTCTCGATCTCCTTGGCTTCCCGCATCTGCCCGAGAACACGATTGATGGTCGGCCGCGAGGCCGAAGGCAGTTTTTCCAGAATGTCGGCGATGGTGAACTGCGTGGGCAGTTCATGCGTGATGACCTCTCGGATTCGCCGGCTCTGATAACCCTTCTCCTGGCCGGCGCCGGCGAGACGGGCTTCCAACTCACGGTGGGCCTCGATAAACGTGTGCGTGATGTAGTCGAGCCACGGAAGCCAGTGATGCTGGCCGCGTTGCCAGTTCCTCGAGGATTCGGTCAGCGCGTAGTAGTACGCGGGTCTCGTCTCGTCGACGAGCCGCTCATGGGAGATGTAGCGCACCACCTCGAAGCCTGCCTTGTAGGCGAGTAGGGTGGTCAGCAATCGGGACACGCGCCCGTTGCCGTCCATGAACGGGTGAATGCAAGTGAAATCGAGAATGAAGCCGGCCATGAGCAGGAACTCGTCCGTGTCCGGGCTTCCGTGGAGCCGGTTGTATTGGCGGCAGAGCTCGGTCACCTGGCTTTCCACCAACCGCCACGGCGAAGGCTTGTACACGATCGTACGGACGCCGGCTTCCTCCCGCTCGATCACGTTGTCTTCCTGACGAAACTGCCCGGCGATGTCGCCGGTCTTGGCGTGAATGCGCAGGTGGAGATTCTTGATGGTCTCCGGCGTCACCTCGATGCGCTCATGCTCGCTGTGGATGTAATCGAGCGTGTCGCGGTAACCGACGATCAGTTTCTCGTTGCGTGCGGACGGCTGCACCTTGTTCTTCATGAGCTCGAGGTAGCGATGCTCGTCGACGACGATGCCCTCGATACCGTTCGAGGAGCGCGTTCCTTGGGTGATGACGCTTTGGCGAAGCTCCTCGTACAGGTCCCGATAGGCGCCGGCGCCCGTGGTCTGCCTGCCCGCCATGTAGTAAAGCTTTCCAAGCAAGCGTGCCGTTTCTCCGCGCAACACCAGGGTGTCGAGACGATTCTCGGCGATCGATTGCATTGGCCTCACCCCCTGGCTCGCTTACGAATCGCGTGCATTCTCGTCGATGCACTCATACCTGCTCGATCTTATTATATCACATAGAGGGTCGTGATATAATTATGACCGGCATAAGTGGTAAGTATGTCCTCGGCTCACCCGCGTTTCGCCGACTCCGCGGCCACCAGCCGTAGATGCTTTAGCTCGTCGTGTCGCGCAGCGCGTAGCTGGGGAACGCCGCGTCGATACGAGCGGCGATCGCCTGCTGGTGCTTGCCGGCCTCCCGCCCCGTTAGCGCCGCTTGCGGCTCGGACAACCCGGCGAGGTAGTCGTCCGTGATGGCCCGCGCCCGGCGCAAACAGGCCTGCTCATCCGCCACGGCCTGCGCGACCGGCGTGGGCCTGATGGTGCACCAGACGCCTGCCCGGAATGCCGAGTGTCGTCACACGACGCGCCGTCTGTATCCCATGGTTGCTATCGTACACATGTTCGGCTAGAATTGTGCCAGCGGTGGTTAACTTTTTTAACCCTTTGGGTTATAATAATAGGGTAACTCGTTGGACATCAGCTTTCGCAACAAGAAGCTCCAGAAGCTGTGCAACACTCAAGCACAAGCGTTCAAGGATCTCGGCAGTGACTGTGGCAAGCGCCTGTTGGCGCGGATGGTGCAGTTGAAAGCGGTGGACACCTTGGCGGATATGGAACACCTGCCGGGTCGGCTGCACGCCCTGCACAACGACCGCGCTGGGCAGTACGCCGTTGATCTGAAGCATCCCCAGCGCCTCATTCTCGTCCCGGCACACGACCCTGTACCCGTCCTCGAGGATGGCGGTGTCGATCTCTCGGCTGTCACGGCCATCGAGATCATCGAAATCGTCGATTATCACTAGCCCCCAATCCGAGGTGAAGGTCAATGGCGACTAAAGAAAAACTCCAATTTGCCCCCGACTATGCCGTGCCTCCAGGAGAGACCATTCTGGAGACCCTTGAGGAGCTGGGCATGACCCAGTCCGAGCTGGCTGATCGGATGGGGCGGCCGAAGAAGACGATCAACGAGATCATCCATGCCAAGGCGGCCATCACGCCGGAAACCGCACTCCAGCTAGAGCGAGCGCTCGGTGTGCCGGCTCGCGTCTGGAACAATTTGGAACGGGACTATCGGGAGGCGCTCGCGCGCATCGCTGAGCAGGAAGAGCTGACCCGGGGGCTCACGTTGCTCAAGCGCATTCCCCTCAAGGATCTCATCGCACGGGGCTATGTTACGGAGCTGAAGGACAAGGTCGAGCAGGTGCGCCAGTTGCTGAAGTTCTTCGCCGTTGGGACCGTGAAGGGGTGGGAAACCACCTATGCCGAACCTCAAGCGTCGTTCAGGGCAGCGCGCACGTTCGAGCGTGATCCTGGCGCCGTAGCGGCCTGGATGAGGGCCGGGGAGCTCGAAGCCGCAAATTTGTCTCTCGGCGCCTATGACCCCGTGAGATTCAAGGCTACGCTTGCCGAGACTCGGGGTCTGACCCGTAAACCCTTTGTCGTGGCGCTCAAGGAGGCGCAACAACGGTGCGCCGAGGCCGGCGTTGCTTTCGTCGTGGTGCCCGAGTTCGAGAAGGCTCGACTGTGCGGACTCGCTCGCTGGGCTCACGGCAAGCCGTTGATTCAGCTAAGCCTGCGATATGGGACGGACGATCACTTTTGGTTCACGTTCTTCCACGAGGCGGCCCATATCCTGCTGCACCGCAAGACGGAGGTCTTCATCGAGGGAAAAGGTGACGACGGTACCGTGGATGTCCAGGAAGAAGAGGCCAACAAGTTCGCTGAGAAGGCGCTTCTGTCACCTGCAAGTTACGAGGCCTTCGTGAAGGCCGGGGAGTTCACCCCGAATGCGATCGAGCAGTTCGCCAGGGAGCAAGGTATTGCGCCAAGCATTGTGGTTGGCCGATTGCAGCGCCAAGGGCACATCAGCTACCAGGCGTGTCCAGGAATGAAGCAGCCAATCAAGGATATGGTCCTGACCTAGTTCGCTGAGCGGAAGCGACACGGCGAGCTCTCGGTTGATTGGCAAGGAATGCGCGAGCGTGGATGGGCCTAGATGACAAACAAAGAAGAGCTGAAACGGCTCATCGATGAGCTTCCAGATGAGGCGACAGAAATGGCCAAGAGCCTGCTTGTCTCGCTACTGCTTGGGCAGAGCGCTTTGGCGCACGCCGCTATCGACGATGAACCCACGACCGGGGACGATGTCGCGGCGGTGCGGGAAGGTCGTGAGGAGTTTGCCCGTCGTGAGACCATTTCCTCCGGGGAGGCGCGGCATCGCCTACTTGGATGAAGTGGTTCGCCGAATGTCTGAAATCTTCCCGGGCTGCACGCTCAACTTTCCTACCCAACTGGGGTTGCTGCCGACACGCCACGATACGCCGCCAACAGGACGGGCTTGAGGCTACGCAGATCCTCGATTGTCCCCATACGTAGGCGGCAACAATCCGGTGTGCTGGGCAATTCCTCAGCCCGACCCTCGGCTCCGAGAAGCGCGTTTGCTTGGACGGCCGGCACGCGGACAATCGCACTCTTGGTCGGGCCGTTCACCGTCAGGCGTGCAAACCAGCGCGACGGCTTGTCGATTTGGATGCTGAGATAACTCGTGGTCGCTTTGTGCGCGATGTGATGGTCGGGGCCGATGTCCGAGGCGATCACCTGGCAAACGACGTCGAACGCTTCGAGGTCTTCTGCCGTCGCGACAATCGGATGCCTTTCCTTCGTTTCGTGGGAAGCCTCGGCGGCTGGCACCATGGCCGAGGCCTCTTCTTGCTTGGTGATCTCCTGAGTCAAGCCCTGGCTCACCATCTCGACGAGCACGGTGGACATGGCTTGCTTCACAAGCGGTGTCAGGCGGTCAACCACCTTCTCGGTGATCATGCGGGGGTAAACATCCTTCGCCAGATAGCGGACGAACTCTGCCGAGGGTTCCCGAAACAGGGCGCGAAACTTCTTCTTCAAGGCCTTGAGGTAAACCAGGTTCTCGGCCTGCGTGACCAACTCGAGCGGATTGAACGAATCTTTGCGGAAGCCCTCAAGCGTGCCGACATCTTCCGGGGTGATCGTCTCCAAACTGAACTCGAAGAATGGCTCCGCGTCCATCAGGTTCGGCTCTTTGAGATCCGTGAAGAACTTGTAGCGTACGCCGTTCGTGATGACGGCGAGCTTCAGCTCGGGAGTGGAGTTGAAGTATTTCGCGAGTTGGGCGTCGTGGTTTTCGAGGATCTCGCCTACCGCCTTGGCCTCAACGAACAGTGCAGGCTTGCCGGTGTGGAAGATCGCATAGTCGATCTTCTCTTTGTTCGCGGCAAACCCGGCGCGGTACTCGGGCATCAGTTCCGACGGATCGTACACGTCATAGCCGAGCATCGTGAAGAAGGGCAGGATCAACGAGTGTTTGGTCGCCTCCTCGTTGCCCTTGCAATGGACTTGCCGGGCGGCGACTTGCGCGGCTAGGCGGTAGACATCCTCGGCAAAACCCATCGGCGCTTCCTTCCTCAACATATTGGCCGCGGAATCTGGTGCGCGCGTCGCGCCCCACGTTGCGGGCGTTTGGTGGGCGGTGGTACGACATGGAAATCGATAAGAAGAAAAGACATCATGACGGAAACGTCGTTACCAAGCAAGGGGTATGCTGAATAGCTAGCTGCAAACGCCGTGTCCTGGGCGATTCGAGCTTATTGGGACGCCGATGCGAATACTTCATCCGTGGTCCGATCGTCGTTGTTTCGGGCACGTTGAAACACGGCGGTGAGCGGTACATGGCAGAAATGTCCCATATTGAAAAAACTATAAATGGGACGTATGATGGAGAAGCCGAGAGGAGCAGTCTGCGCAGATGGCCATCGACCTCGCCCTACCGAAGCAACTTGCCGATGCCGGTTGGAGGGTCAAGATTTCAGACAAGGAAACCGTCGAGCCTCCCCACGTGACGGTCATCAAGCGCACCAACCGCTGGCGATGGAATCTGCGTGACCAGGCATTTATGGATCGAAGGCCTGATCCTGGCGAGGTGCCGCGAGAACTCGTTGCGTACCTCGACGAAAACCTGGCGACACTCGTGAAGGCGTGGGACGGCATGTACCCTTGGAATCCGGTCAAAGGTGAGGAAGATGGCGATGAGTGAGACTGTCTTGATTGATCCCGCAGGTACGCTATCGAGCCGACACCTTGTGGCGGACACGCCCGTGATTTCCTCCGTCGAGGAGCTGAAGAAGCCTCGCGCCAAGCGTTTCAACGAAGTCTGGATCGTTCCCACGGCTGAGACGTTGAATATGTTCCTTGCCAGCCCTGGCGATCGCGCCAAGGGAGGCAACCGGCGTGTTCTGGTGCTTGATTTCCTAAATGCCGGGCACAGAGAATTGCTCCACTACTTTTTCGGCGTGGTCGTCTCCCGTGACGTCGTCGGATCGTTGCTGCCCGACGACGAACTATTCGAGGTACTGGCCGCTCCGAATCGTGAGGAGCTTTTGATTGGCGGGTTCGCCGATCAAAGCGCCCGCCTCGTCGTGCTTTACAAGGGCAATTTGGAGCCCGTGCTGGTTCCATTCGATTGGTTCACGGCGGGCCCAAAGTCGCCTCAGCCGGATTTCGGACGTCTGGATGTCGTCGACTACGGCCACTATGTTCGACTCGGAACGTATGAGGCCGCGACGGATGCCATTCTCTACGAGTTCGATGCCGGCTACCGGAAGCGGCAGAGGGAAAACCGTTTGCACGCGGATACCTCGTTCGGAGGTGCCTTGAAGCGCTTACGGTTGCAGAGGGGGATGTCTCGAAGCCAGTTTCCGGGCGTGAGCGCGAAGGAGATCGCCAGGATTGAGCGGGGCGAGGTCGGGAAGCCACACGCGAAGACGTTGGGGGCGATCGCGGAGTGCTTGGGGGTCAAGCCGGAGGAAATTGATTCCTACTGAAAGGATCAATTGAGGCCCATCAGCCGGCGTTTCCGGTAGCGTCCCGTAAGATGGTGTAAAAATCGACGGACCTTGAAAAGAAGCCGTCGCCATGGTTCTTTCCGGTTGTCGAGACCACGAAAGGACACACCATGACTCGCCGTTAACTCAATAAGCCTTCGATGTCGCGACCCTTGCCGGCAACGCGGAGGATTTCGACTTGTGCGCCTGGCCGGTAGATGATGGTGAAACCCTCGATCGCGTAGAAGCGAATGGGGGCTGCAGCCCACTCTGGTCGTGAACGACCAAGTCCGGGGTAATCGGCAAGACGATTGAAGGCCTCGCGCAGTTTCTGCAAGGTACGGAACGCGGCCTGGGGGCGATCGCCAGCAATATACTCCCGAATCGCTCGGAGATCCGACTGGGCCGCAGGGCTAAGAGAATACCGGCTCATTCCTCAGGCAGGCCCGCGAGCAACTCCGCCATAAAGGTTTCGCCGTCAATGCCTTCGCCACGGTCCATAGCCGCAGTTTCCCGGGCCAACATGGCGTCAAACTTTGCCTTCAGCGCCGGATCGGCGGCGATTTCCGCCAGTAGCTCATCGCCCGTCTTGTCCGTCAGGTTTCGCTCGTTCGAAGGCGTCACGATGAGCCCGGCCAGAAGAACCCGAGCTTCTTCACGCCGTCCCTCGGGAATGGCGTCGACCATTCGGTGCAGGTCATCCAGCGTGCCCATGGGCTCCTCCAATACCGAGCAGGACGGTTCCCAGGAAAATTAAGCGCCCCCGGAGGGATTCGAACCCCCGACCCTCTCCTTAGGACGGAGCAGCTCTATCCAGCTGAGCTACGGAGGCAGGCACCTCAAGTATAGCCCGTATCGGGTCGTGTTGCAAAACCGACGGCGCTACGCCCCGGTTCCCTCATCGCCCAGCCCAGGCTCGATGCGACGTGCCGAACGTGCGTCCATCAGCAACAACCCTGCCACCACGGCCGTGAGGCTGCTGCACACGAGGTTGGAGAGATGCAGGAACTGGTCCAGCCGATGCAACGCCACGTAGCCCCCGATGACGGCCGCGACCGCCGCACAGGCGACGCGATCGATCAACGACTCCACCGACAGGAACGTCGCCCGGTAGCGCGCCTCGGGAATTGCATCGTTCAGCAGTTGCCGCTGAATCGGATACGCCAACCCCACCGCCAGCGCGAAGACCGAGAGCCATACGACAGAGCCCACGCGCCCGGACAAGGCCGTCAAAGACAGGCAGCCTCCGAGCACGAAGGTCAGCAGCGATACCGCGTGCTCGTCGCTGAGCCAGCGGCGCAGCCAGTGGGGATAGGCCGAGCCCACGGCCTCGAAGACCGTGTTCAGCGCGAGGATCATGCCGAAGGTGGCCACCGAGAAGCCCTTCTCGGTCAGAATCGGCTGGAACAGGTTCACCTGACAGATGCGTGCGAGTACGAAGATCGAGAGGCCCTGGAGCATCAGCAGCACCAGCCGCGGCGAGCCACGCAGCAAGCCGAGCAGCGGTTTCAACTCGGCAAAGAAGCCGGGCCGCGCGCGATGCTCCTCGTCCCCTAACGGCGGCAACCCCCAGGCGAACAGCAGCGAAATGAATGCCGACAGCGCCGTGAGCAGGTAGGGCAGCGTCAGGTGCCACTCCATCAGCGCGCCGATGCCCGCCCAGAAGACGACCTTGCCGCCCAGGCCGTAGGCGCGCGCGGCGCCCTCGGTTTGCTTGTAATCTCCGATGTCCGGGTTCAGGCGGAGGTAGTCGTACAAGTACGCGCTCGCCGCACCCGAGATCAAGCTGCGCGCCACGCTGATCAAAAGGAAGTGGCCCAGCATGCCCCAGTAGCTCAGCGCGAACACCGGCACGAGGTTGGCGACCACGAGCACGATCGCCCCCAGCTTCATGCACGACCGATGCCCCCAGCGGTCCGCCAGGTGCCCGGTCGGAATCTCCAGCACGCAGAACGCCAGGTAGTAGATCGTCTGGATGCCGAAGATCTGCGCGTCGTTCAGCCCGATGCGCTTCTGGAAGTCGTAGTAGACCGGCAGCCAGAGCAGCAGGTTGAAGAAGAACTGAAAGCCGTAATAACGCCAGAGGAAGCGGCGACGCATGGCTACTGGCTATACGGGCGCAGCTGCAGAATGTGGATGCCCTCTTCGTTGATCAGCCACTCGATGTCCACCGGCCGGCGGAAGGTGTAGTCCGGCGAGAAGTGCGATTGCAGCAGCCGGCCCACGAAGGCGAGCTGCTGCAGCTGTGCCTTTTCGGACGCCGACAGGTCGTGCTCGGCGCTGCCCAGCGACAGCGTGCGCCCGCCGCCTTCGACCGTGTTGAAGAGGCACTGAATCGGCGCCTCCGAGCCCTGCACGACGTTCTCCACGGATTTGCGCGTCGCGTTGATGTACACGTTGCGGAAATCGCCCTGCGGGTTCGTCGGATTGGTCGTCACCATCACGCCGCCGAGGTCCGCGCGCACCTCTTCTTGCAGGATGACGCCCATGTAGCAGTGATCCAGCGAGATGCCCACCTCGTGGCGCAGCCGCACGCTGCGCGGCGACAACAGCGAGATCCACACCTCGCGGATGCTCTCGAAGATGCGATCCGCCGTCGTCACGTGGTTGATCGACTCGTAGATGCCCGCCGCCGAGAAGTTCTCGAGGTCCTCGGCGTTCGAGGAGCTGCGCACGACGAAGCTCTCGACCCCCGAAAGGCAGAACGCCACCCGGTTGTCGATGTAGCGGCGGATGCGCTCGGGCAACCGAGTGCGGCGGATCATCTCTTGCAAATCGAGGCACAACACGTCGATCTGGCGCGCGTTCAGCTCGAGCGCCATCTTCAGCTTGCCGATGCCCTGCTGAATCGCCGGCGAGGACTCGAGGAACTCCTGCTGGATCGAAAAAGGAATCGCGATGCCCCGCGGCACTTTCACCTTTTCGCGCAGAAAGCGCCAGGCGGCCTGGCTGATGGCGTCGGGCGCGGCATTCTCGGGCAAGCCCAGGAACTGGGCCGCGAAGGGGCGCAAATTCTCGCGCGGCGGACGCTTCACGTTGTAGAAGCCCAGCATGCGCTCGGAGCCGTGATCCAGCACGTAGCGCAGCTCGCCCAGATTGGCCGCCTTGGTGCCGTAGCGGTAGCGATCCGTGATGCGCAGCTCGTCGAGGTCATTGATCGCCGTGCGCCCCACCTCGGGCTCTTCCAAGCGAATCTGGTGCACCAGCCACGTCGGCCGCTGCGGCCCGCCGATGGGGGCCTCGATGCGCTCCAGCGACACTTCCGTGGCGTCGAGGCCCACGCGGTAGCGCACCCACTCGCCGTCCAGCTGGTCGGCGGCGATGCGATCGTAGATGCCCAGCTGAATCGCGTTCGGAATCTGCCAGCCGAAAGCCAGCACGTTCGTGTGCGACAGGGGCGTCGTCGGCTCGGCGTTGATGATGCCGGCGAGGCGCGGAATGTCGTCCGGCACGCGGGCCATGAAGATGAT
>DATNPP010000263.1:0-2735 GCA_036703175.1 Oscillatoriaceae cyanobacterium | reverse complement strand
TGAAACGCACGCTGCCGTCCGCACGCACGATTCGGAAGTGCTGTACGTGGGGGCCCGGGCCGGAAAGGGCCTGCGCGCTGTCGCGCCGGGCGCGCTCGCGATCCTCTGGATGCACGACCGCCATGAACGCTTCGAGCGAGGGCCCCGGGCGATCGAGCGGGAAGCCGAAGATGTGGTAAATCTCCTCGGACCAGTCCGTCAAGGTCGTGTCGGGATAAAACTCCCAGCTGCCGATCTGGGCCATCTGCTGCGCGTTCGCCAGCTGTCGCTCGCTCTTGCGCAGGCGCTCCTCGGCCGTCTTGCGCTCGTCGACGTCGCTGACGATCGCGATCGCGTAACGCACTTCGCCGCGCAGGATCACGGGCCCCACGTGGGCCTCTAGCCAGCGACGGCTGCCGTCGGGGTTCACCACACGGCTCTCGTACTGCACGGGCCTCGCTTCGTCGAAGACGGTGTCATAGCAAGCCTTGAGCGCCGCCTGTTCTTCGGGCGGCGTGAAGTCGTAGATGCTTCGGCCCAGCGTTTCGGCCTGCACGTCGCGACTGATGAACTGAATCCGCCGATCGTGATCGATGAGCAGCACCCACTGCGGGGCGTACTCGAGCAGCGATCGCCACAGCTCCTCGGATTCGCGCAGCGCCTCTTCGGCCGCGCGGCGCTCGTGCAGATCCGTGATCATGGCGATCGCGCCGACGTAGCGTCCCGCCCCGTCATGCAGCGGATTGGTCGTGATGAGCGTCCAGAGCGGGCTTCCGTCTCGACGTGCCATGCAAAACTCGAATTGCTCCTTGATGCCGCTCTGTCGCCGCGCGACGTAGGTGTTCAGGTTCTCGATCTGGTCGGGAGGCACCAGCTCGAAGAGCGACTTGCCGTCGAGCGCGCCATGCGCGTAGCCCAGCATATCGGCCATGCGGGCGTTGGCGTACGTCACGCGCGCGTCGGCGTCGACGCGCAGCACGCCTTGAAAGGCCGCGTCGAGAATCAGGTGCTCTTCGCTCTGGAAGCGCCGCATGATCACGAGCGGCCAGCTGCGTGGGCCATCGGGCAAGCGATTGAGCGACAACTCGATCGCGAGGCGCTGTTGCGCGGCGCCGAGCAAATCGACCACGAAGGGCGAAGCCGGACGCTGCAGGCGCTGGACGAAACCCTCGCGCGCCTCGGGGGCCAGCAGCTCGACGAAGGGACGGCCCACGATCTCGCCGGCGTCGAGGCCCGAAAGTGCCTCCGCGGGCTGGTTCCAGTAGGCGATGCGCCCCGTCTCGGCATCCAGCAGCGCGATCGCCTCGGCGAAGCCACCCACGAGGTGGGCGATCGCCGAGCTCGGATCGACATGCGGTATGTCGCGGATTTCCTTCACGCGGGGCGCCTCGAATGGGGACGACGTCACGAGGGGCGATCATAACACCCGGCGTTCAAGGCCGCAAGCGCCATATCGGGAAAATTGAATGCGAGGATGCCGGGGCGTTTTTTTGGCCGAAAAGGCCATCGCGACTCGATTCGGGGGCCTCGTATGGATCGAAAGTCGCCTGGTGACAGTTACTTAACTGTTTCTTTCGATCTCGTTAAACCGGCCATAAGAAGGTTTGAAGCCGCTGGGCGCGATAACTGCCCTCGTGTTGTTGGGAGAGAATTAGAAAGGGCGTCACAATGCCGGGAGCTTTGGACAAGCTGATGGGCGATGGTCTCAAGTCGCTGGGCCGGAAGGTTTCGCGGCCTGCGAGCGATGCGGCGGCCCGCGCGGTCGACAAGGGCGCGGCGGACAAGATCGCGTCGACCTTGGGTTCCGACACGCTGCGCACGAGCCTGGCGGCGAAAGCCCTCTACCACGGCAAGAAGCTGACCCCCGAAGAGATTCAGAAGCTGGTGACGCCGCAGGTTCTGCGCATCCCGCACGATCCGGCCTTCGTGCCCAACGCCAAGGAAGTGCGCTCGATGTCGGCGCTCTTCAAGAAGAACGCACCGCGTGAGGCCAAGGCCCTCAAGACCCTGGAGCCCCAGGAGCAGAAGACTTACCATGCGCTGCAAAAGCAGATGACCTCGCGCGTCGACGGCAAGCTCGGCTTGCAGCAGCTGCTGCTCGACGGCAAGCTGACGATCGGCTCGGCCGCGAACCCCAACCGCAATTTGATTCAGGCGCTGGGCGATCTCTCCAAGCAGAAGCTGGATCCGGCGATCGACCGCGAGACCCTGATGGCCCAGCTGCACCAGGAGCTCGCCGATCCCGTCGCCACCAGCCAGATGCACAAGGGCACCTGCGCGGCGACCTCGAACGGCCAGATTCTCTTCAGCCTGCGCAAGCCGACGGACTACACGGACTTCCTGTCCGGCCTGGCGAGCCCCAAGGGCGAGGCCAAGCTGCCCAACGGCGACCTGGTGAAGCGCAAGCCGGATTGGCGCGCCGGCAACGACCGCATTCCCTCGGCAGACTTCACGCCCGGCAAGGCGGAGCCCGCGGGCCGCACGATCACCGGCCAGCTCACCGAGCCCGTGTTCATGCAGTACGCGATGGGTCCCAAGGAACTCTACAGCAACACCTTCGACGAGGTGCTGTCCAAGAACGGCGCCAAGGCGGGCGACGGCGGCCTCTGGGACGAGCAGAGCGCGCGCTTGCTCTCGGGCATCTTCCCCGGCGAGGATTGGTCGGTCGTGTACCCCAGCAAGGCCGACGTCAAGGAGTCCTTCCAGTACGCGCCGAAGAGCGTCTGGGCCGGCGAGCGCACGGCGATGAGCAAGGA
>DATNPP010000372.1:0-15945 GCA_036703175.1 Oscillatoriaceae cyanobacterium | reverse complement strand
GGAGGGTGGGAGAGGGATGCCGAAGCCCTGTTCAGGGGCTTCGGCTGGGAGAGGGGGCGACCGCGATCCGGCCGCAAATCCGAACTGGCGTAAACCGCAACTGGCCTGGGGTCGCCCCCGCTCCCGATTGGCTCCCCTGGACGGGTCGCCAATATCCCTCTCCCACCCTCCGGGGGAGAGGGCAATGGGGATGCCTGTTCTTCAAACTAGATTCCCGCGTAATAATCATAGCCCACGTCTTCCCAGTATCCGCCCTTGCCCTGGCCGAGGCCGTCCAACGAGGCGACGAAGCGGATGCGGTGAATGAACTTGGTGCTCTTATAACCCAACTGGGTGGGCACTCTCAAGCGCAGCGGCGCGCCATGATCGACCGTCAGGGGCTTGCCGTTCATCTGGTAAGCCAGCACGTTCTGCGGATGGCGCGCGAGCTCGAGGGGCAGGCTGCCGTAGAACGGCGTGCTGCCGTTGTCGAAGTCCGCCGCGTCCATCACGACGTAGCGCGCCTCGGCTTTCGGCTTGACCGCCGCGATCAGATCCGCGAGCCGCACGCCGGACCACTCGGCGATCGCACTCCAACCCTCGACGCAGTCATGCCGCGTCACCGCCCCGTAAAGCGGAAAAGCCGCTTGCAGCTCCGCGAGCGTATAGCTCACCGGCTTCTCGATCAGCCCTTCGACCGTCAGTTTCCAGTCCTTGAGCGTGTCCGCGTAGTCCGCCGCGAGGTTGAGGTTGAGCACCGGAAAGCTCCCGCTGATCGCCGAGCGCGGGTATTCCTTCGCCAGCGCCTGCTTGAGCGGCCCGGCCGTGAAGACGCGGCGGTTCAGCGCGCCGAAAAGCGACAGCACCTTCCAGGTCCGCTGCGACGGGTCGATCTCGCAGCCCGAGAGCGCCGCCGCCGCCAACAGTCCCAGAAACCCGCGACGATCCAGGCGATTACTCACGCGGGGCTCCTTTGGGATCGCCGAGCAACATGCGCTTGAGCGTGCTCGGTCCGGAAGCGGCGACCAGCCCGATGTGCCCGATCGTGAAGGCCACCAGGCCCAGCATCGCGACGAAGTGCCAGGTGCGCGCGAACTGGCGGCCGCCGAAAAGCACGGTCCAGAAAGGGAAGATCGCGTCCCACTGCGGCGAGAGCGCGAGGCCGGTCGCGATGACCAGCGGGCCGACCACCAGGGCCAGCAGCGCGTAGCTGAGCTTCTGCAGCGGATTCAGCGTGCCGCCCGGCCCATGCAGCTCGGGCGGAAAGCGAAAGTGCGCCTTGAACGAGGGCCAAAGTTGGGCGTAGTCCCCACCGAACGGCCAGACGGCGCGCTTGCGCCGGCTCGCCAGCATCGTGCCCAGGTACAGGACCCCGTTCAACAAGAAGAGCCAGGCGGCGGCGAAATGAAGCCGGCGCGCGCCCTCGAGCCAGCCGCCCAGCGTCACGAGGTAGCCGAAGTTCTCCGGAAGGGGCAGCCAGCGCAGCCTCTGACCGAACAGCACCGGCGGGCTGTTGAAGGTGAACGCCTGCGGCAGCGCCAGGACCACGTGGCGCGGATCCGAGGCGTCCGCGGCGTAGAGCGCGGGATGCGCGTTGAAGATCTGCAAGCCGCTGCCGACGAGCAGCAGCAGGGCGAACGCGTTGATCCAGTGCGTCCAGCGCACGACGACCGGATAGCTCGGTTTGGGACCCTCGGGCTCGCTCATGGCCGCTCCTGTGACATTGGGTGGATTATACCGCAAACCTGTCGCGGCGCCGCTTGGGGTAAAATGGTAGCGGCGACCGCGAAACGCGGCGCCTGTTCGGAGGGGCCATGACGATCGATCAGCCCTACGGTCTCGTGTCGCTGCTCGAAGGAACGAGCGAGCGGAAACTGAAGGCCTTGTGGGCGGAGCTGCAAACCGAGTTCGGCGTTCGCGGCGGCGGACCCGTTCCAATCGCCCACCTGGCCTACCAGGTCGCCGGGCAGTACCACGTGCCGGCCTTGCACGACGCGCTCGCGCGGCTGGCGCGATCGCGCCGCCCGTTCACGGTCCAGGTGAGCGACGTCGAAGTGATCGAGGGGCCCGAACCGGTGATCTTTCTGCGCGTCGTGCGCAGCTCGGACCTGCTTTCGTTCCAACATGACGTCTGGGAAGGCACCTACTTCGCCGCCGACGAGTTGCCGCCGCACTACCATCCCGATCGCTGGGTGCCGCACTTGACGATCGCGAACCAGCGCCTGAGCGACGGCGAGTTGGCCCGCGTGATCGAATTTCTGACTGCCAAGGATCTGCAATGGCAGCTCAAAATCGACAATCTGGCCCTCATCATGCCCGGCAAGGAGCGCCCGCGGGTGAAATGGCGGTTCGATCTGGGTTAAGCCGCGTTGACAGGCCAGGGTTGATCCGCTATGATCAACGCGTTCTGCGGGAATAGTTCAGTGGTAGAACACCACCTTGCCAAGGTGGGGGTCGCGAGTTCGAGTCTCGTTTCCCGCTCTCTCCGGTCCTTGACCGCTTCAGGACCGGATGCTACAATCAAGCTCACCACGCGGGAATAGTTCAGTGGTAGAACACCACCTTGCCAAGGTGGGGGTCGCGAGTTCGAGTCTCGTTTCCCGCTCTCGACCGCTCCGGAAACGGAGCGGTCTTTTTTTGATCCGCGGGGCGATCGGGGGCCTTCTTCAGATCGCATGCGCCTCGCGTGCGCCCGAAATGTATTGAAACTGTTCACGGGCTGTGAATTAAATCGGTATTGGCGCAAACTTAACCGGGTCTTTAGGATCAAGACGCACATTCCCGCGGCGCCCGGGCGATATAACTCTATCGGTACAGGCATCGGATCGCTTTGTGATCCGGATCGCCCGAGAGAGGAAGGAATCGCCAATGGCTGACAAGAAGCTGACCCGCACGCTTGCCGCGCAGGTGTTGGTCGCCATGGCCGTCGCCGCGAGCTTGAGTGCGTGCGGCAACCACATTCAGCCGCTCGGCGCGGACACGTCCGCCTCGTCGGCGGGTGATTCCTCGGGCGGTGCGCTGCCGAGCGCGCCTCTGGCGCCGGCGGACGACGCCGGCAGCGATCCTGAGCCGGATGCGCCGTCCTCGGATACCGTCGCCGGTCCCGTCAATCTGCCTTCGATCCCCGCCGCGCCCTCGACGCCGGTCGCGCCGGCTCAGATGCAAGTGCACGCCCTCGCGATCACCAACACGATCCCGGCGCTCGGCATGGGCTGGCCGATCATCCGTGCCAAGCTCTCCTGGACGCCGGTCAAGGGCGCCGTTTCGTACAACATCTTCCAGGGCACGCCGAACGACAACAACCAGGTGCAAGGCAAGGGCACGCAGCTCAAGGGCCAGCTGGTGTTCGCCAAGATGCCCTGGAAGTCATTCGCCTTCATCGGCGGCGGCATGGGCCTCACGAACCTCAAGGTGCAGCAAGAGTACGACTTCACGGTCGACGCGCTCGACCGCGCCGGCAACGTGATCGCCGAGGGCCAGGACAACTGCGCGCCGCTGCCCCCGCTGCAGATTCCCTACCTGACCGGGCCTGCGCAGAACGCGCAGCACGTCGGCCAGACGCCGTACCTCAGCTGGACGCCCTCGCAGGGCGCTGACGGCTACTACGTCGAGGTCTTCGGCACGATCAAGAACATCATTCCGGCGATGCCGACGTGGGTTGGCTTCCGCTCCGACACGAGCGCCATGAACATGCTTTACGGCACGCAGCAGGACGTGATGACCGGTACCGCTCCCATTCAGTGGGGCTTGCCGCTCAACATCGGCAGCCGCTACGCCTGGACGGTCAGCGCGGTCCGCACGGACACGCACGACTGGAACAACATGAAGGCGCTCGCCCAGGCCACCGCGCCGCTGAACTACTTCCAGCCGTAGGAGATCGCGACGATGAAGCTTTCCAAGCTGATCTGCACGGGCGTCCTCGCCCTCGCCGTCGCCTCCGCCTTCGGATGCGGCGTGCGTGCGACGATCCAGCCCGATCCGGGCTCGAGCTCGGCGCCCTCGGCCCAGGGTGGCCCCGGCACGATCACCGTCACGGTGGTCGACAACGCCGGCAAGCCGATCGCCGGCGCCGACGTGTCGCTGACGGACAGCACGGGCACGCAGGTCGATGATCAGACGAGCGGCTCGGACGGCACGGTGAGCTTCTCGGCGGTGCCCGTCGGCACCGGCTACACCGTGACCGCGGACAACGGCGGCACCTCGGGCACGCAGTCCGGCCTCGGCGTCGACGGCGCGCAGCCGGTGGTCGCGCAGATCATGCTGGTCGCCTCGAACGGCGCGCAGGCCACGGTCGGCGGCACCGTCACCGATGCGCTGAGCGGCGCCCCGGTTCCCGGCGCGACGGTCTCGATCGTCGGCACGCAGGCGACCGTGCACACGGATGCCACCGGCAACTACGTGATTCCGAACGCCCCGGCGGGCAGCTCGACGGTCGTGGCGACCGCGCCCGGCTTCGGCGAGTCGCGCACGGGCGTGCTGCTGCAAGCCTCGCAGCTCGGCCGCGCCAATCTGAAGCTCTACCCGGCCGGCGATCCGCGCCGCCAGGGTCACACGCTGGTGACGACCCTCTCGCACGTCGTCGAGATGGACAAGTTCGGCAATCCGACCTGGACCTCGCACAGCGGCGCCTTCATGGCCCGCAATATGCCCAACGGCAACATGCTGATCACG
The DNA here is from genome assembly GCA_036703175.1 of Oscillatoriaceae cyanobacterium. Lineage (GTDB taxonomy): Bacteria > Cyanobacteriota > Sericytochromatia > S15B-MN24 > JAQBPE01 > DATNPP01. Next base: position 11,295 of record DATNPP010000372.1, on the reverse strand, counting down.
GGCGACGCCGGCGTGGCCGAGCTCAGCAGCATGTACACGACCGTCTGGCAGTACGAGCCGCTCCTCTTCGGCCGCCTCTCGCATCCGCAAGGCATCAGCATGGCCTCGAACGGCGACGTGGTGATCGCGGACACGAACAACAACCGCGTGCTCGAAGTGACGCCCCAGCTCAAGGTGGCGCGCACGCTGAAGACGCGCCTCAACCACCCCGAGTACGCCGAACGCGAGGATTCCAAGACCACGCTGGTCGCCGACACGATGAACGATCGCGTGATCGAGGTCGACGACAACGGCCAGATCGTCTGGAGCGCCGGCGACGGCACGGCTTCGATCGTCAACCACCCGAGCTTCGCGACGCGCCTGCCCAACGGCAACACGTTGATCACGGACTCCGGCAACAGCCGCATTCTCGAAGTGTCGCCGCAGGGGGGCCTCGTGTGGATGTACGGCGGCAAGGGCGACGGCAGCGTTTGCCGCTTCCCCAACAGCGCGGTGCGTCTGCCGAACGGCGACACGCTGATTGCCGACACCGGCAACAACCGCGTGATCGAAGTCGATAGCAGCAGCAACGTGGTCTGGCACGCCAACGTCGAGCAACCGCTCTTCGCGGAGCGCATCTAAACACGGCCTTCACGGGGCGCCGGCGCGCCCCGCTTCCTCTTGAATGCAACATTAAAATCAGGTAAACTGAAAGTTAATGCCCGGGGCAGTGCGGCCCGTTTTCGCTCGCGACGAAGGAGTTCTCATGGCAACCATGAAGTGGCGTCGATGGCTGACCAGCGCGCTGGCGGGTGCGCTGCTGCTCGGTGGCTGCGCGCAGAACGGCCTGCCCTTCGGCACCGCGATCAATGGGGAGTACGGCGCCATGGGCGGCAAGCTGAAGGGCGACTTCACGCCGGACTGGGTCAAAGACGCGGTCTTCTATCAGATCTTCCCCGAGCGCTTCGCCAACGGCGACACCAAGAACGATCCGCAGGGCGTGCAGCCCTGGGGCAGCCAGCCGACCAACTCCAACTTCATGGGCGGCGATCTCGAGGGGGTGCGTCAGCACATTCCCTACATGAAGCAGCTCGGCATCAACGCGATCTACTTCAATCCGATCTTCGAGTCCAGCTCCAACCACAAGTACAACACGATGGACTACATGAAGATCGACCCGCACTTCGGGACGAACGCCCAGTTCAAGTCGCTGCTGGACGAGCTGCACCGCAACGGCATTCGCGTGATCATCGACGGCGTGTTCAATCACACTGGCGACGACAGCGTCATGTTCCAGGATTGCGTCAAGAACGGCCCCAAGAGCCAGTACTGGAACTGGTACCACATCTACGGCTTCCCGGTCGTCAACAGCCCCAAGCCCAACTACGACGCCTGGTGGGGCTTCGGCACGCTGCCCAAGCTGATGGTGGCGAACAACCCCGACGTTCAGAACTACCTCTACAACGTCACGACCTACTGGACCAAGATGGGCATCGACGGCTGGCGCCTCGACGTGCCCAACGAGATCGGCTCGGATTCCTTCTGGCAGGGCTTCCGCCAGCGCGTGAAGGCGATCAATCCGAACGCCTACATCGTCGGCGAGATCTGGGACGACGGCTCGCACTACGTGCAGGGCAACATGTTCGACGCCGTCATGAACTACGCGTTCCAGAAGCAGATGGTGAGCTTCTTCGCCAACGAGAACGAGAGCGTCGACGACTTCGACGCGGGCCTCGCGACGATTCGCAACCACTACGGCCCGGCCGTCACGCAGGCCGAGTTCAATCTGCTCGACAGCCACGACACGCCGCGCTTCCAGACCTCGGCGGGCAACAACCCCAATCGCCAGAAGGAAGCCGCCTTCTTCCAGTTCGTCTATCCCGGCGCGCCGGTGATCTACTACGGCGACGAGCTCGGCATGCAAGGCGCGATGGATCCGGACAACCGCCGCTGCATGGCCTGGAACACGGTTCAGGGCAACCAGATGCTCGCCTACTACAAGAAGCTGATCGCGATCCGCAAGGCGCACCCCGCGCTGCGCGGCCCGGTCTTCCAGACGCTGATGCGCCACAACGACTTCCGCTTGTTCGCCTTCGTTCGCGCCGATCAGACCGAAAAGGTGGTCGTGGCCCTCAACAGCGGCAAGAACGCCACCTACGACTTCAGCCTGAACGTCGCGGGCGTCTTCCCCGACGGCGCCAAGCTGGTGGACTTCATGACCGGCAAGACCTACCAGGTGGGCACGGGCGGCACGCTCGCGATCCCCGGCGTGGCGACCGGCACGGGCGTGATCCTCGGCCTCGCCGCCGGCCATCGCTAGACGGAACCCCGCGAGGGGAGCGCCATCGCGCTCCCCTTTTTTGTGCGAGATCATCTCGTTGCAAGGTCAAATCCGCGCGCGGCGGCCGATTTGCGAGCCTCGATAAGACATCGTTAAAACATCAAAAAATACACCTGCCCAGAGGACGTTATGGCCACGAGGCCTGAACGCCCCTTTGAGCACTCAAGCGGCGCGAACCCCTTCGCGCGCGCTATGAGCCTGCATGACGTCAAAATGGGCGCCCCTTAGGGGGGCAACGTGCCCGCTTGGCGGAGCTGAAATTTTCGTTTTCATGTTAAAAGTTGCTGCGAAGGGGTCGAAATTCGAATCCGCGTGTGCTATGGTTTTTATATCAAAAACTTGGCATGTTACCGCGTGATAATCGCGAGTACGAACGAAAGGATGAAAAGCCGTGTCCGACCGCGCACGTTCATTGACCCGGATGCCGATCCGCCGCGAGTCCACCAACACACGTCCGCGGAGCCCGAGCATCGACATTCTCAAGCGCAGCTTGGAGAAGGCGGGCGTCAATCGTCGCACCTTCGTGCAAGAGACGGGGCTCAGCTACGAGTACGTTTCGCGCATCTTCAACAGCAAGGTGAAGTTCCCCGCCGTCCGCGAGACGCTCGAGAAGTTCGCCGAGGTGGCGCAGATCGATCCCATGGAGTTCGTGGAGTACCAGCAGCTCGTGAGCGTGCTGCCGGAGTCCACGCGCAAGCTGTGGGCGCAGCTGCAGAAGCTGGGCTTGTCCCGTCAGGACTTCTCGAACCGCGTGCAGATCTCGCGCACCTACATGTATGAAATCCTGCGCGGCGACGTGCCGTTCCCGCGCAATCCCGAGGTGATCGAGAAGATCGCCCAGGCCGCCGAGCTGGCGCCGGAGAGCTTCAGCGAGTACCTCGCTCCCGTGCAGGACTGGGCCGATCGCAACCCCGGCGCGATCGAGCAGGTGTTCATGAACCTGCTCGTCAGCAAGATGTTGCTGTCCCGCGGCTACGCGAACTACGATTCGCCGGCCAAGGACATCTCCGACGAGATGCTGCGCATCTTCCCCGCCGATGAGCGCTACGAGCCGTTCGTCAAGGAGGTCTTCAAGGCCATGGGCAAGAAGCAGTTGGGCGTGCGTCAGCTCGCCGAGCTGTCCGAGGTGCCCGAGGCGGACCTGCGCCTGCTGCTGATGGGCCAGGTTCACACCGAGGACTTGCCGGACACGGTGAAGCGTCTCAAGAGCGCGCTCAAGCTCAAGTAGGGCGCGCCGATGCCAGCCAGAACGCTGCTCCTCGTGGAGGACAATCCGGATACGGTCGAGTTCCTCTCCAAGCGCCTGGTGGAAGCGGGCTACGGCGTGCTCGTCGCCCGCAACGGGGTCGACGCCTTGCGGCTCGCGACCCAGGAGGTGCCCTCGGCGGTGGTGCTCGACATCAATTTGCCCCAGCTGAACGGGGATGAGGTCTGCCGGCGACTGCGCGGTCAGTCGGCGACTGCCAGAATTCCGGTGATCTTCGTGACCGCCGAGACCTCCCAGCGGGTTCAGGACCTGCTGGAACCGGGCCTCACGGTCTGCCTCGAGAAGGCGATCAAGAGCAAGACCTTGCTCGCCGCGCTCGACGAGATCCTCGGGCCCGTCACCCCGTAACGCTTCAGCCCCACCCCTGGCGGGTGGGGCTGATTTTTTGGCGGCCGCCGTCACATTCGAAACAACGTTCGACGTGGTACAATGAAAGCCCGTGTGGCCCATCGGGCCTGCTTTCGAGGTAAAAATGCCGATCGTTCCATCCGACGCGCCGCCGCCGCGCCGGCAGCCAGAGCCGGGGGCGCGGCTCGTCGCCCCTGAGGTGCGCGACGAGGAAGCGCCCGTCGAAAACGCGCTGCGCCCGCAGCGCCTGGCCCAGTACACCGGCCAGAGCGAGCTCAAAGAAGTGCTGCAGATCAGCATCGACGCGGCCAAGCACCGCGGCGAGCCGCTCGACCACGTGCTGCTCTACGGCCCGCCGGGGCTCGGCAAGACCACGATGGCGCAGATCATCGCCAACGAGATGGGCGTCAACATCCGCATCACCTCGGCGCCGGCGCTCGAGCGCCCGCGCGACATCGCGGGGCTGCTCGCCGCCCTCAAGCCGGGCGACGTGCTCTTCATCGACGAGATTCACCGCCTCAATCGATTGGCCGAGGAGATTCTCTATCCGGCGATGGAGGATTACAACCTCGACATCACGATCGGCAAGGGCCAGACCGCACGCATCAAGCGCCTGCCTCTGGCACGCTTCACGCTCGTCGGCGCGACCACCCGCGCGGGGTCGCTCTCGAGCCCGCTGCGCGATCGCTTCGGCTTGATTCACCGCTTGCACTTCTACCGAGAGGACGAGCTCACGGCGATCCTCTTCCGCACCGCCGAGCTGTTGAACGTCGCGCTCGAAAGCGAGGGCGCGGCCACGCTCGCGGCGCGCTCGCGCGGCACGCCGCGCATCGCCAACCGCCTGCTCAAGCGCGTGCGCGACTACGCGCAGGTGCGCGGCGACGGGCGCATCACGCGGGCGATTGCCGACGAGGCGCTCGACAAGATGGGCGTCGACCCGCAGGGCCTCGATCCGATCGACCGGCAGGTGCTGACGACGATCATCCAGCATCATCGCGGCGGCCCCGTCGGCATCGAGACGATCTCGGCGGCCATCAGCGAGGACGTGAACACGATCGAGGACATCTACGAGCCCTTTCTGCTGCAGGGCGGCTTTCTGGCGCGCACGCCGCGCGGTCGCGTGGTGACGCCCAAGGCGTACGCGCACCTGGGCTTGCCGGAGCCCGCGCCGCGCTTGCTTTGATTGACGGGCCTTTCCCGTCGCACGGCCGGTTTGGTATACTGGTGTCGAAAGGGTTTCTCGTCCACCTCGACGAGGCCCTTCGGCCGGAAAGCGGCGATCGCAACGGAGCGACGCCGGCCGACCCAGAAAGGACCAGCTCGATGACGACTCCCAAATACGTCTTTTTCCGCGGCAACTTCGTGCCCTACGAGGACGCCAAGGTCAGCGTGCTGACGCACGGCCTCAACTACGGCACCGGCTGCTTCGAGGGCATCCGCGCGTACTGGAACGCGGAGCAAGAGGAGCTTTTCGCCCTCAAGATGGCGGCCCACTACGAGCGGCTGCACCAGTCCGCCCACATTCTGTACATGAAGCTCGACTACAGCGTCGAGGAGCTGTGCGACATCACGCTCGAACTGCTGCGCCGCAACGAGTTCAAGGAAGACGTCTACATCCGTCCGCTGATCTATCTGGGCGACGAGCGCATCGGCGTCCGTCTGCACGGCTGCACGGCCGAGTTCACGATGATCGCCGTGCCGATGGGCAACTACATCGAGACCGGCGGCATCAAGGTGGGCGTGAGCTCGTGGCGTCGTCTGGACGACAACGCGGTGCCGGCGCGCGCCAAGATCACCGGCGCCTACATCAACTCGGCGCTCGCGAAGACCGAGGCCTACCACAACGGCTTCGACGAGGCGATCTTCCTCAACGCCGACGGCCACGTGTCCGAGGGCAGCGCCGAGAACCTCTTCCTGGTGCGCAAGAACCGCCTGGTGACGCCCGGCGTGAACCAGAACATTCTCGAGGGCCTCACGCGCAACGCGGTCATGCAGATCGCCAAGGAAGAGCTCGGCATCGAGACCGAGGAGCGCACGGTCGATCGCACCGAGCTCTACATCTGCGACGAGATGTTCATGTGCGGCACCGGGGCGCAAGTCTCGCCGATCACGAGCGTCGACATGCGGCCGGTGGGCGACGGTCAGGTCGGTCCGGTCACGCGGCAGATCATGGAGATCTACCAGCGCGCCGTGCACGGCGAGTATCCGCGCTTCGCGGACTGGGTCACGCCGGTCTACAAGGCCGCCAAGCCTGCTCAGGCCGCACTGTCGTAGCCGCGTAAATCTCCTCCCCCTGGCGAGGGGGAGGGACGCCGAAGCCCTGTTCAGGGGCTTCGGCTGGGAGAGGGAGTCTCCTTGCGGTCCGCCTGGAAACGAAGTCTCTCAGTGGTCCGCCGGGAGACGCCCTCTCCCAGTTGGCTCCCCTGGACGGGGCGCCAACATCCCTCTCCCCCGCCGGGGAGAGGAGAGCCGCGCTCGACTCTGAAGGAGCCTTTCATGCAGCAAGATTCGATCCTGGCTCTGCGCGAACGCCTGGGCCGTCCTCTGGTGATGGGCCATCGTGGCGCGATGGGCCATCGGCCCGAAAACACGATGGCGAGCTTCCAACTCGCCCGCGAGATGGGCGCCGACGCGGTCGAGTGCGACGTGCACCTCTCGAAGGACGGTCATCTCATCGTCATGCACGACGAGACGGTCGATCGCACCACGAGCGGCCATGGGGCGATCGCCGCGCTGACGCTGGAAGAAATCAAGCGCCTCGACGCGGGCTCCAAGTTCGCCCCCGAGTTCGCCGGCGAGTCCGTGCCCACGCTCGAGGAGCTGCTCGTCTGGGCCAAGGACAAGCTGCCGGTCGTGATCGAGCTCAAACTCGGCAAGGACGCCGTGCGCATCGCCGAGGCCTGCATCACGCTCGTCGAGCGTCTGGGCATGGGCGCGCAGGTCGCCTTCATCTCCTTCGATCACTTCGTGCCGCGCGAGATCAAGAAGCGCCAGCCGCACTGGCAGGTGGGCATCCTGTACGTCGGCCGCCTCGTCGACCCGGTCGGTGCGGCCGGGGCGGCGCTCGCCAATGGAATGTTGCCCCAGTGGCAGTTCCTCACGCCCGATCTGGTCGAGGCGGCGCACCGCGAGCGCCTCTGGGTCGGCGTCTGGAGCCCCAACACCGAGCCGGAGCTGCGCTACGCGATCGCCAACGGCGCGGATATGATCGGCACGAACTACCCCGATCGCCTGGTCGCGATCCTGGAGGGCATGCGCACTTCGGCCGGCTAGACGAGGAAGCGCCGGTAGTGCTGTAGCACCGTCTCGGCGTAAGTCGCGGTCTGATGCAGGTGCCGGCCGCCAGGGCCGCCGTTGTAGGCGCGGATGCCGCTCGTCTGGCCGTAACGCTTCATGAGCTGGCTCAAGTAGCGCACGCCGCCGTCGATGTTCTGCTGCGGATTGTTGACGTTGCTGACGCCGAGGCCACGCGCCGTGGCGGGCATCAACTGCATGAGGCCGCGCGCGCCGACGCTGCTCACGGCGTGGGGATTGCCGGACGATTCGACGGAGATCACGGCGAGCACCAGACGCGGGTCGATGCCGTACTTCTGGCCCGCTTTCTGCGCGTCGGGCCACCAGCGACGGATCGCGGCCGAGGCGTGCTTGGGAGGGGCGATCAAATGCGGCGCCGCTTTGGCCGACGCACTCGGCGCGTGATGAGCGGTCGTATGCGTGGTGTGGTGCGTCGTCGTGTGCGCCGTGTGGCGCGCGCTCGTGTGGGCAACGTGGTGCGTCGCGCGCTTCGTGTGTCGCGTCGTGTGGTGCGCCGCCTGATGCTTGGCGGGCTGGCCATGCTCGAGCACGGCCAACGGATCGGCAGCATTGGCAAAAGAGGGCTGCGCCGTCAGGCGCGTGTTGTATGGATAGCGAAAGCTGTTGGCGCTCAGACTCATACCGCGTTGCCTCTTTCCCTTTGAACCCTTGCTTAACACCTTATCCGCGATCGGCGCCGCGGTCGGGTAAAAACTGCCTAATCGCCGCCTTAACTTTGGCTAATGGGATTGTCGTGGTAGCATGAGCGCATGCAGACACGATCCGCGCGACCCCCGCTGCGACCGGGCGATCGCCCCGAGCTGACGATTGAATCGTTGGTGGGCGGCGGCGAGGCGCTCGCGCGCTATGAGGGCTACACGGTCTTCGTGCCCTACGCCGTGCCCGGCGATCGCGTGCGCGCCCGCGTGATCTCGGCCAAGCCGGGCTACGCCCGCGCGCTGCTCGAAGAAGTGATCGCGCCGGGGCCGAACCGCGTGCAGCCTCAATGCCCCGCCTTCGCGCGCTGCGGCGGCTGCCAGTGGCAAGGGCTCGACTACGCGGGGCAGCTGGACTGGAAGACCCGCCTCGTCGCCGAGGCGCTCGAGCGCGTGGGCGGACTCGATCCGCAAGGCGTGCTGCGGCCGACCCTCGCGAGCCCCGAGCCCTGGCACTACCGCAACAAGGTGCACTGGGCCGTCGCAAAGCAGAACGGCCGCTGGGAGATCGGGCTGTACGAGCCGCGCAGCCATGCGATCGCCGAGGTGCCCAGCTGCGCGATTCAGAACGACGCGCTCAACCGCATGCTCGCCGCGGTCCGCGAGTTGCTGCCGAGATTCGATTTTGCCCCTTACGACGAGGCCACCGGGCGCGGCTGGCTGCGTTCGATCTTCGCGAAGGCCGGGCACGCCAGCGGCGAGACGATGCTGGGGCTCGTCACACGCACGGCGGCCTTTGCTCAGGAGCAGGCCTTCGTCGCGGCCGTGCGCGAGGCACTGCCCGCGCTCACGACGCTCGTCCAGAACGTGCATCCCGAGGCGGGCAACAAGCTCCTCGGGCGCGAGACGCGCGCCTTGTTCGGTCCCGGTGTGATTCGCGAGCGCGTCGGCGGGCTGGAGTATCTGATCTCGGCGCAGAGCTTCTTTCAGGTGAATTCCTCGGCGATCGAGCTTCTCTACGAGCAAGTGGCTTTGGCCTGCGATTTGCCGAGCGCTCCGCGCGTGCTGGACGCCTATAGCGGCACGGGCTCGATCGCGTTGTACCTGGCGGCGCGTGGCGCGAAAGAAGTGCTGGGGCTCGAGATCGTGCCGGCGGCGACGCGAGACGCGGGCGAGAACGCGGCGCGCAACGGGCTGGCGGAGCGGGCGCGTTTCGTGACCGGCGCCGTCGAGCGGGAGTTGCCCAAGCTGGTCTCGAATGGCCTGTCGGTCGACGTGGTGGTGCTGGACCCGCCGCGCAAGGGTTGTGAGCCCGAGGTACTGACGGCGGTCGCGCGCATGGGCGTGCCGAAGATCGTCTACGTGTCCTGCAATCCGGCGACGCTGGCGCGGGATCTCAAGCTGCTGGGCGAAGCGGGCTACCGCACGGTGCAGGTGCAGCCGGTGGACATGTTCCCGCAGACGGCACACGTCGAGTGCTGCGCACTTCTGGTGTCGTCCGCGCCCTAACCACGCGCACCGCGCGCCCCCTCCCCTCGGCGGGGGGGAGGTTAGGTGGGGGCCGGGGACACGGACTGGGAGGGGGAGTCTCCTTGTGGTCAGCCGGGACACGAAGTCTCCTCGCGGTCCGCAAAGAGACTCCCCCTCCCAGCCTCAGCCCCTGAACAGGGCTTCGGCGTCCCTCCCCCTCGCCGAGGGGAGGGGACGCGCGGTGGGCGCTTGGATGGCGAGCGCGCGAATCGGGTACAATGGGGGCGTTCGCCATCTGGCTTGGCTGCTATTGAGGTTTTCCGCGCTCATGTCCCTTGACGCTCCGATCTTCGCCCTCGACATCGGCACCCGCAACGTGGTCGGGTTGCTCGCCAGGCCGGAGGGCGATCGCCTGAACGTCCTCGCGATCGCCATCGAAGAGCACGAAGAGCGCGCCATGCGCGACGGCCAGATTCACGACATTCCCAAGGTCGTGCGCGCCGTGCGCGTCGTCAAGCAGGCCCTCGAGCGTGAAATCGGCGCGCCGCTCAAGCGCGTGGCGATCGCCGCCGCCGGCCGTGCGCTGCAGACCGAGCGCGCCCGCGCGAGCCAGGAGGTCGGCATTCAGCACGTGATCGACGCCCAGCGATTGCGCGGCCTCGAGCTCGCGGCGATTCAAGAGGCGCTCACGAAGCTCACGGCGGACGACACGCTCTGTGTCGGCTACTCGGTCGTGCACTACTACCTCGACGGCCAGCGCCTCTCGAACCTCGAAGGCCAGCGCGGCAAGCAGATCGAGGTCGAGCTGATCGCAACCTTCCTGCCGCGCGTCGTCACGGACTCGCTCGTGGCCGTCTGCCACCAGAGCGACCTCGAGGTCCAGAACCTGACGCTCGAGCCGATCGCGGCCATCAACGCCGCCGTGCCGCCCAACATGCGGGCGCTGAACCTGGCGCTGATCGACATCGGCGCGGGCACCTCGGACGTCGCGCTGACGCAGGGCGGCACCGTCACGGCCTACGCCATGGTGCCGCAGGCGGGCGACTCGCTCACCGAGGCGATCGCCGAGTCCTATCTGCTCGACTTCATCGAGGCCGAGCGCGTCAAGCACCTGCTCTCGAGCGACAACGCCGTCACCTTTACCGACGTGCTGGGGCTCGACCACACCTTCGCCGCCGAGGCCGTGCGTCAGACGGTGCGCCCCACGCTCGACGCGCTGGTGCAGCAGGTCGCCCAGCAGATCCTCTCGCTGAACGGCAAGGCGCCCTCGGCCGCGATTCTCATCGGCGGCGGCAGCCTGTTCCCGGGTCTCGGCCCGCTGTTGGCCCAGGCGCTCGGCTTGCCCGAGAACCGCGTGGCCGTGCGCGGCACCGAGATGGTCAAGCGCCTCACCGAGGTGCCGCCCCTGCTGGCCGGCCCGATGGGCGTGACGCCCGTGGGTATCGCGCTCGCCGCGCTCGAGGCGCCCGGCTTCCGTTTTCTCACCGTCTATCTGGACGACACCGTGCTCAACATCGAGGACTGGGGCTCGACCAAGGTGGTCGACGCGCTGGTGGCGGCCGGCGTCGATCTGCGCGAGCTCACGCCGCGCCCGGCCAAGCTCATCTCGATCACGCTCAACGGCGAGGGCCGCCAGGTGCCGGGGAATCCCGGCGCGCACACGCAGCTGCTGCTGGACGGCACGCCGACCACGCCGGACGCGGTGCTGCACGACGGCGCCAAGCTGCGCATCGTGCGCCCCGAGCCGGGCGCCGAGAACACGCCGCTCAAGGTCTCGGATCTGGTGGATCTGCGGCCCGTGCCCGTGACGATCAACGGATTGTCGATGGACTTCCCGCCGCTGGTCAAGGTGAACGGCACGTCGATCATGGGCGATCGCCATCTCAGCGACGGCGACAGCCTGGTCGTCGACCGCTCCGTGCGCGCGCTGATGATCCAGG
>DATNPP010000217.1:0-13714 GCA_036703175.1 Oscillatoriaceae cyanobacterium | reverse complement strand
CCCGCATTGCTCCCACCGGCGCCTACAACCGTGGCCGTTCCAACTGGCGCATGGGCGAAGGCGACAACGACCGTCGCGACTTCGGCCGTCGCGGCAACTGGAACCAGCCGGGCGTGCCCTCGCCGATCAACGGTTTCGGCGACAACTTCCAGCGCGGCAACGGCAACTTCGGCTACGGCAACCGTGGCCGCATGCCGATGCCCCTGCCGATGCCGACCCCGATCAACGGTGGCTTCAACGGTGGCTACAACGGCGGCTACAACCCCGGCATGCCCTTCCAGCCGATGCCGATGCCCTCGCCGATCGGCTACAACCAGGGCGGCTTCTTCTCGGATCTCTGGAACGGCTTCAAGAACGGTCTGAGCAGCGACGTCCAGGACGGTATGCACCCGATTCAGACGATCGGCAACGTGCTCCGCGATCCCGGCAGCGTGGTCCGTCCTTACACGACCGCCATCCAATGGGGTCACCCGGGCTGGGCGCTGGGTCGCCTGGCGGCGAACGTGGGTGTCGTCGGCGGCCTGGTCCTCGGTGGCCGCGCGCTCCTCGGCGCCGGCGCGGGTGCGGCCGGCGGCGCGGGTGTCGGCACCGCGGGCAGCGGCATCTTCTCCAAGATCGGCGGCTTCTTCAGCGGGATCTTCTCGAAGATCGGCAGCTTCTTCAGCAGCGGCGCCTCGGTCGGCGTGCAATAAACTCGGTTCCTCAGCTTATCCTCAACAAGTGACGGGGCGATCGCGACGCGATCGCCCCGTCACCCGTTGATTCGGCGAAGCGAGCAAGCTACAATGACAGAATGCCCGCTTGCCCCCCTGCCGCCTGCGCGATCGGCTTTCCGCGCGACCCGTTGCGCCAGTCGCTCAAGGATCGCTATCGCGCCCTGCTGGACGCGGGCGTACCGAGCGATCGCATTCTCGTTCTGCTCGAGAGCCGCACGCGGAGCGACTGGAACAACTGGCTCAAGGGATTGCCGCGTCCCACCGGCGCGTGGCGGATCCACACGCCCGGGGCCTGGATGCAGCGCGAAATCGAGCTGTGGTGGCCGGCCGTGCAGGCGGCGCTCGCGGATCGGGGCTGGGAGTGCCTGCAACCCGAGCCGCGCTTCGTCGCGATCGACCTGAGCCAGTACTTGCTTGCGCATTTCGCCGAGGAATTGCGGGACGAGGAAGGCGCCTACGTGCCGGGCTCCCGTTCGGCGCCGCGGTTCCAGGGCATCCAGATCCTCGACGCATTGGGGCGCTCGATCGAGAACGGGGCCCGATTGGATGCGTCCGGTGGGCTGGCCGCCGAGGTCGGCCGGCGCTTGATGCCGGCCCTCGCGGAACGGCTGGATGCGCCTGCGCTCGCTCAGCGCGTGGGCAGGGCGATCGCTCTCTATACGAATGGCATGTTGCAGCACGGGCTGCTGGATCACGCGCTGACGCTCGTGCTTTTCACCGAAGTGCTCTGGCAAGATGCCGGGTACCAGGCTCATCTGCGCGCGAACACCGGGCACCTGTTGATCGAATCGCTCGACGAGACTGGTCCGCGCTTGCAGACGCTTTGCCGAGACCTCCAGGACTCCGGCGTGACGCTTTTCGCGACCCTGAAGCGCGACGTTCAGGCCGAGCGGGCCGTTCATCATTTCGCCGGCGGGCTGCGGGAATACGTCGGTGCCGATCCGGTGGGCGCATGGGAGATTGCCGGCCGAATACCGCAGACCGTGATCGAGGAAACGGCGCCGCCGCTCGCGGATCTGGGGCGATCGCTTCACGATGCGCTGCACGGCGAGATTCGTACGGCCAAGCTCACGGCCGAGGCGATCGCCGTCAAGCTCGACGACTACTCGCCCGCCGAGATGCTCTCCGCACTCATGGACGACCTCGGTCCGGTGCTCGAACGCGGGGAACCGAACGAGGTGGCGATCGTCGCGCCTTCGCTCAGTCCGCTGCTGATCTGGTCGCTGCGGCAGCGCCTGGAGGCCCTGGGCTATCCGCTCTACGTCTTCGCCGGCACCAATCGCCTGACGGATCATCGGTCCGTGCGACTTCTGCTGACGTTGGCGAAGCTCTGCCATCCGGAATGGGGAGCGCCGACGACCCGCTATGAGCTGTTGGAGCTGCTGGAAACGACCATGGGCCTCAATCCGTTGCGACTGGGCCGCATGCTCAAGGGGCTCTTCGACGACGGGCTCGCCACCGCCGAGGCACTCGTGGCCGCAGCGCCGGGCCTCGATCCGGCTCATCTCGAACGCTATGAGCGGCTGCTTGCCGCCATCGAGGTGCTCAAGTCCGCGCCGGACCTCGAGACCTTCTTCCGCCTGGCCTTCGCCAAGGCCTACGTGCCCTTCCGCCCGGAGGACGACCGCCTGGCCGACAAGGAAGCCTTCCAGCGCGAAGTCAGCCAGATCGGCCAGTTAATCGAGCTTGCCGGACGCTTTCGGCAGGTGGACCATCGGCTGCACGGCGAGGGCGATCCGGGTCCGCGTTTCCTGCGTTTCCTGGCGGAGAGCCCGATCGCGGAGCGCCCGTTCTTTCAGCGTGAGCCGCACGAGGGGGCCGTCATGCTCGCCACGCCGAGCCAGTTGGCCGAGCAGGGCTTCGTCGAGCCCAGCGAGACGCTCAAGCACCTCTTTTTGCTCGACGCCGGCTCGGAGCTGTGGTGGAAGAGCGATCGCAAGGAGCTCACCAACGCGCGCGTGCTGGCCCATCGCTACGCGGGCGGTCCCTACACGCTGGAGCAGGACAAGGCGGATCAGAACGAGAAACTGGGCCGCGTGCTGATGACGCTGTGCCTCAAGGTCGAGCAGAAGCTCTGGGTCTACGGCTGCCTCACGGATGAAGAAGGCCGCGAAAACGCCGGTGAGCTGCCCTACCTGCTCGGCGCCGTGATGGAGCGGGCGCGCGTATGATCGAGACGCTCTCACTACGCCCGGCGCAGGCCAAGATCCTCGCCTATCAGAGCGGCACCCTCGCGATCTCGGCCGTCCCCGGCGCCGGCAAGACCTTCGTGCTGACGCAGCTCGCCGCCAGCCTGGTGGACGTGCACGGCGTGCGGCCCTCGGAGATTTTGATCCTCACCTACATGCGCTCGGCGGCGCAGACCTTCAAGCGCCGCATCGCGACGGCCCTGGCCGAACGCGGTCGCAACGCTTACGGCCTGCAGGCGATGACGATTCACGCCTTCTGCCTCTCGGTCGTCAAACAGGCCTGGGCGCGGGACGAGGACGAGCCGCTGAACGTGTTGCAGGATGCCGAGAAGATCCGCTGCTTGATGGAAGGGCTCGAGGCCTTCCTCGTGAATCCGTCGGCGCGCGCGCAGTGGAAAGCCCGCTACGGCGACGCGGACGGCGATCCGTACAACGATCCGCGCCAACTCACCTACAAGGCGGCGCTGAAGGCGATCGGCGCGGCGAAGACGCATGGCTTGAGTCCCGCAGCGTTGGCCGAGATTCTCGGCGATCGCCAACCCGAGCTGGCCTACCTCTACCGGGACTACCAAGCCCAGCTCGACGCCAGGCGCGCGCTGGACTACGACGACCTCATCGCGCGGGCGATCGTCCTGCTGCAAGAAAACCCGGCGCTCTTGTCCGCCTACCACCGCCGCATCCGTTTCGTGATGGAAGACGAGGCCCAGGATTCGACGCCCGCCCAGAACGCGCTCATTCGCCTGCTGACGGATCCCGCGCTGGGCGCCGCCGGCAACCTCGTGCGCGTCGGCGACAGCAACCAGGCCATCATGACGAGCTTCACCTTCAACGATCCGCGCTTCTTCCGCGGCTTCTGCGAGGACCAGGAGGCCGCGGGCCGGCACGTCGCGATGGACGAATCCAGCCGCAGCGCGCCCGAGATCATCGCGATCGCCAACGCACTCGTCGCCGAGGTCGGCCGCCATCCCGATCCGGTCGTGTGCGAGGCCTTCAAACGGCTTCAGATCCGGGAGGCCACGGCGGGCAAGCAGAACCCGACGGCGACGCGGCCGCCCAACTGGACGCAGTATCCCAAAAAGGAAGACGAGCAGTTTGGCGTGCTCTCGCAGGTGCGCGAGTATCTGCGTGCCAATCCGGAATCACGGGCGGCGATTCTGGTCTTCAGCAACAAGCAGTTCCACGAGTTCCGCGATCGCGCTCGCGCGATGGGCATTCCGCTCTACGAGGAGGAGCATCGCGGCGGCGGCACGAAGGCATGTCTGGAGCTGCTGAAGCAGGCGCTGGTGTTCCTGTCGCTGCCCGAGGAGAACCACAACCGGCTGTTCGGCGAGCTGCTGTTCGCACGGGTGAAACAGCGGCGCGAGAGCTGGCATGACCTCAAGGCCGTGCGTCATTACCTCAAAGACGCGCCGCTCGAGGCGCTCGTCTACGACGATTTGCCGCCGCATCGGCCTTCGGAGCTCGTGGAGAGCGACTACGCCCGCATCCTCGAGCTGGCGAAGATTCTGCGCCGGCTTTTGGATGCCCGCCATCTGCCCGTCACGGAGTTTTTGCCGACGATGGCGCAGTGCCTGACCGACGATCCGCACGCGCCGGCGATCGCCGCCAAGGCGGCGGCGATCGCGAAGCAGCACGTCCGCAGCTGGGAGGATCCGCTGTTCGCGCTCTCGCTCGAGCTTCACAAGCTGCTCGAAGCCAGCGGCGACAAGGAGCTGGTGGCCGCGACCGAGGTGCTGCCGCCCAAGCCGGGCGAGTTGGAAGTCTGCACGCTGCACCGCAGCAAGGGCGCCGAGTACGACGCGGTCTGGCTGCCGTGCCTCGGCAACTACTACAAGAACAAGACCTTCTTCCCCTGGGAACTGGAGCAAGCCGAGCTGCGCGACCACGAGGCCTTTCTCGCCGAGCAGGCGATCGTGCACCACGACAATCCGTCGCCGCCCAGCACCACCGAGGCGCACCTCGAAGCGCAGCGGCTGCTGGTCGCCGAGCGCTTGCGCTTGCTGTACGTCGGCATCACGCGCGCCGAGCGCGAGCTGCATCTGTCCGGCTACGGCGACAGCGCCCCCCCGCATGTGCAGGCGCTCGCGATGCGATGCGAGAGGAGACAGGCGTGAACGAGCCGCTGCCGCGGTTGAGCGCGAACGCGCTCACGCAGTACAGCTTTTGCGAGCGCCGCTTCGCGCTGCGCTACAAGGCGAGCCGCTACTGGCCGGCGCCCGAAGGCGGCCCGGAGCGCGAGGGTCCGAATCCGCTCGCGCTGGGCTCGGCTTTTCACCAGCTGGTCCACCAGCGCGTATTGGGGCTCGACTTGGACGGGACGCTCGCGTTGCGCGAAACGGAGCTGCCCGAGCTGGGGGTACTGTGGCGTGCGTTTTCGCAATCGCCGCACGCCGTGGGCGCGAACGCGCGCTTGTGGACCGAGCAGGCGCTGCACTTCGCGATCGCCGGCGTGCCCGTCGAGGTCCGCTACGATCGGCTCGCCGAGGAAGACGGGCGCTGGACGATTCTCGATTGGAAGACCGGACGCGTGAGCGCCAAGATTCGCGGCACCTGGCAGACCAAGCTGTATCGCTACGCGCTGGTCGAGGCGGGCGAAGCGCTCACAGGAACGCCCATCGCGCCGGAGCAGGTGACGCTGGTCTACTGGGAGGTTCCCAAGGGACACGCCGTGGCCTTTCCGTATGATGCCGACGAGCACGCGGCGATTCGCGCGGAACTCGAGGCGATCGCCGGGCGTGTCACGGCCCCCTTCGACGACGCGCCGGCGGATGATGCGAACTTCAAGCGCAATCCGGACCATTGCGGGCAGTGCCCCTTCGACGCGTACTGCAATCGCGCGCCGTTGCCTCTGCCGGCGAGTGCCCAAAGAACGTTGCCGCGCTTCATTTCCTGACGCTTGACAGGCGTCCGCCCAGCGGCGCAAGCTAGAGAACCGTGCAAGCGGTCGAACGAAGGAGGAAACCGTGGCGAATTGGAACGTGCGGCCCGCAGACGAAGGCGAGGTCCAGCGCATCGCCCGCACGTGCCAGCTGCCGACGCCCGTCGCCCGATTGCTCTGGCTGCGCGGCTACACCACGCCCGAGGCCGTGCGCGATTTCGCCGCCAGCCGCGAATCCCTTGCCTACCTGGAGCAGCCGCTCGATAGCGACGGCATGCAAAAGGCCGTCAAGCGCATCAAGCAGGCCGTCGACTCGGGCGAGCGCATGGTGATTTACGGCGATTACGACTGCGACGGCGTCACCAGCACGAGCCTGCTCTACCGTTACCTCAAGCGCGGCCTCAACGCCAACGTCACGGCCTATCTGCCGGATCGCTTCAAGGACGGCTACGGCATCACGGTCGCCGCGGTCGAGCGGCTGGCCAAAGACGGCGTGAAGCTGATTCTGACCTGCGACAACGGCATCTCCGCGCACGCGGCGGCCGAAAAGGCCAAGGAGTGCGGCGTCGAGCTCGTCGTGACCGATCACCACCAGGTGCCCGAGGTGTTGCCCGACGTGCATGCAATCGTGCACCCGCAGGTGGATTTTCCGCATCTGCGCGATCTCGCGGGCGTGGGCGTGGCGTATCTCTTCGCGATCGCCCTCGAAGGCGCCTTCACGCCGCGCATGGAGCACTTCCTCGACTTCGCCACGATCGGCACAATCGGCGACGTGGTGCCGCTGAACGGGCCGAACCGGCCGCTCGTCTGGGCTGGCCTCGGGCGCTATCGCGAGGGCAAGTTCCGCTTTCCAGGCCTGCGCGCGCTGGGCGAGGTCTCACGCACGAACTTCGAGCGCCTCACCACCGAAGACGTCGGCTTTCAGCTCGTGCCGCGCCTCAACGCCGCCGGGCGCCTCGAGACGCCGGATGTGGGCTTCAAGCTGCTCACGACCAACGACAAGGCCGAGGCGGCCGAGTTCGCGGGGGTGCTCGACGGCATCAACCGCCAGCGCAAGGAGATGAGCACCGGCCTCACGGACGAAGTTTGCGCACGCATCGACGCCGAGTGGGATCTCGAATCCGAGCCCTTCTTGGTGCTGGCCGACGAGAACTTCCATCACGGCATCACGGGCATCGTCGCGGGACGTCTCAAGGAGCGCTACCGTGCCCCGGTGCTGATCTTCTCCGGACACGGCGACGGGGTCTGGAAGGCCTCCGGCCGCAGCCCCGAAGGCCTGCACCTCTACGAGGCGCTGCACGCGGTACGCGAGAACCTGCTCGGTTTCGGCGGCCACGCCGGCGCGGCCGGCTGTTCGGCGCCGGGCGAGGCGATTCCGCTCTTGCGCGCGGGACTGAACCGCTACGTGCGCGAGATCGGCTGGAAGCGCCCGGACGATCTCGTCTGGCTGGATGCCGAGCTGCCCTTCGCCGAAGCCACCGAGGCGCTGCTCGAGCAGCTCGATCGCATGGAGCCGTTCGGGCAGAAGAACCCCGCGCCCGTCTTCGGCTTGATGCGCGCGCGCGTGCTCGGGCGCCGCACGGACCGCTCGGGCAAACACCTCTTTCTCAAGCTGGACGATGGCGAGAGCATCCGCGAGGTCACATGGTGGAACCATGGGCCCGAGGCCGAGACGCTGCCGGACTGGGTCAAGCTGACGTATCGGCCGCGCATGAGCACTTATCAGGGCTTGCACGTGGAGTTCGTGGCCGATCGCCTCGAAGCCGCCGAGCCGCCGCCGGCGATTCGCCTCGAGCGCACGGTCTGCTTCGCCGAGATCGACGATCGCCGCGGGCAGACGCTCCCCGAAGCGCCGCAGCTCGCCTATTCGCTCAGCCCGCCGGAACAGGGCACCTGGCTCGATCCGTTGCGCGAGCCGCCCCTGTCGTGCGGGGAGTTGGTGCTGCTCGACGTGCCCGAAGACCGCGAAACCTTGCGGACACTGGCGAGCCGGGCCGAGCGTCTCACGCTGGCCTGGAAAGAAACCGACGACGAGCCGGCGCTGACGCCGGAGTGGCTGCTCGAGTGCTACAAGACGCTGGCGGCCGAGCAGTCGCGCCCGCTGGCGCAGGCGATCGCGCGCGTCGGCGGCTACCGTGCCCTGACCGCGGTGCGGCTGTTGCGCGAAGCCGGTCTGTTGGTCGAGCACGACGGCTTCTGGCAACTGCTCGCGCCGAACGACGCGGCGATCGCCGTCTCGCAATTGGCGAGCTTTCGAATCGCCGAAGAGGCCCGTGCCTTCCGAGCCCGGCTGCGCCGCGCCCCGCTCGATGAAATCGTCGCCGAAGCGCAGTACGCCGTCGTTTAGCGGCAAGCTCGATCCACCGTCGTCGAAGTCGGCTTTCAAGCCGTCCAGCTCCCTCTCGCGCGCAATCAAGCATAAGAGCGAGGGTTATCGGGTATAATAGTGTGACATAATTCGGACAGCGTCGTCCGTCTGGCGGCTCCGCCTCATCCCCATCGCCGGGGGAGCGCTCACGCGCTCTGTATGCCCACCCCGGTCGATTTGGAGGAAAAGCGCGGATGATCCACCACACCCCGCAGGCCGTCGGCCTGTACGACCCTCGCTTCGAGCACGACGCCTGCGGGGTCGGCTTCGTCGTCGATCGCACCGGCGCCCGTTCCCACCGGGTGCTCGCGCTCGGCTTGGCCGCCGCCGCGCGGCTGTCGCACCGTGGCGCCGTGGATGCGGACGCCCGCTCGGGCGACGGCGCCGGCGTGCTCACGCAGCTGCCCACCAAGCTGCTCGATCGCGAGTTGGGCGTCGGCCAGGCGATCGCCGTCGGCATGCTCTTTCTGCCGCGGACGGCCGAAGGCGCGGCGCGGGCGATCGCCCTCGTGGAATCGGTTCTCGCAGCGGAAGGTCTCGAGCGCCTGGCCTGGCGCCAGGTCCCGCTCAATCCCGAGGCGCTGGGTGAGAAAGCGGCGGCCACTCGGCCCGATATCCGGCAGGTCGTCATCCGGCGCCCGGACGGGCGTTCCGTGACGGACTTCGAGCGAGCGCTGTTTCTGGCCCGACGCCGCCTGGAAAAGCTGGCCCAATCGGAAGGGATCGACGACTTCTACGTCTGCTCGCTCTCCAGCCGCACGATCGTGTACAAGGCCCTCGCGAGCTCGGCGCAGCTGCCCGAGATCTATTCCGATCTGCTGGACGCGGACTACGAAACCGCGCTGTGCGTCTTCCACCAGCGCTTCAGCACGAACACCTTTCCGAGCTGGCCGCTCGCCCAGCCTTTCCGGCTGCTCGCGCACAACGGCGAGATCAACACGCTCGGCGGCAATCGCAACTGGATGCGGGCGCACGAAGCCAACCTCGCCGATGGCCCCTGGAACGAAGCGGAAATCGCGCAAATCACTCCCGTGATCCAGGCGGGAAACAGCGACTCGGGCGCACTCGACGGCGTGCTCGAGTTGCTGCTGGCCTCGGGGCGCGATCTGCTCGCGGCGCTCGCCATGCTCGTGCCGGCCCACCACGAGGCTGCGCCGGACATGCCCGAGGACGTGAAGGCCTTTTACGCCTACCAGGCCGGTTTGATGGAACCCTGGGACGGCCCGGCGGCGATCGCCGCGAGCGACGGCACGACGGTGGCGGCCTGCCTGGATCGCAACGGGCTGCGCCCGGCGCGGTACTGCGTGCTGAGCGACGGCCTGGTGGTACTGGGCTCCGAGGCCGGCATGCTGGAATTTCCCGAGGATCACGTGGTCGAGCGGGGGCGCCTGGGGCCCGGGGAGGCGATCGCCGTCGACGTCCGCAGTGGGCGGGTATTGAAAGACGCCGAGATCAAGTCGGTGCTCGCCGCGCGACGTCCCTACGGGCAATGGCTTGAGACCGAGCAGGTGCGCCTCGAGGCGTCCTATTCCTCCCAGCCCACCGGCCCGGATCTGCTGGTTCGGCAGCTGGTGTTCGGCTACGAGGCCGAGGACCTCGATCGCCTGATCGCTCCGATGGCCCAGGGCAAGGAGGCCATCGGCTCGATGGGCGACGACACGCCGCTGGCGGTCCTGTCCCGAAAGCCCCGGCCGCTCTATCACTACTTCAAGCAGCGCTTCGCGCAGGTGACCAACCCGCCGATCGATTCGCTCCGCGAGACCCTGGTCATGAGCCTGACCACGCGGCTCGGTCCGCGCCGATCGCCGCTCACGGAGACGCCCGCCCATGCGGCGCTGATCCGCCTCGACAGCCCCGTGCTCGAAGACGCCGAGCTGCTCCAGCTCACAGCATTGCCCGACGCGCGCTTTCCGAGCATCACGCTCGCGTGTGTCTTCGATGCCGAGGCCGGCGAAGTCGGGCTTCGTGCGGCGCTCGAGGAGCTCGAGCAAGCGGCGGAACAGGCCGTTTCGCGCGGCACGGTGCTGCTGGTGCTCAGCGATCGCGAAATCGGCGAAAACCGGGCGCCGGTGCCGATGTTGCTCGCGCTTTCCTGCATTCACACGCACCTGCTGCGCCGCGGCCTGCGGCTGCGCTGCGCGCTTCTGTGCGAGGCGGGCGACGTGCGCGAGGAGCATCATTTGGCCTGTTTGATCGGCTTCGGCGCCGACGCCGTGAATCCGTACCTGGCGCTCGAGACGGCCGCGGCGCTGCAGCCCGAGAATCCCGCCGTGGCGCGCGAGCGCTATCGCCAGGCGCTCGAGAAGGGCCTGCGCAAGATCATGGCCAAGATGGGCATCGGCCCGGTGAGCGCCTACCGCGGCGCGCATATCTTCGAGGCGATCGGACTGGACCAAACGCTCGTCGCACGCCATTTCGAAGGGGCGATCGCCCGACTCGGCGGCACCGGGCTCGCCGAAATCGCCGCGCATGCGGCGGCCTGGAAGGCCCAGGCGGACGTGCAGCTCGCCAAGCTGCCGGACTGGGGCCTCTTTCGCTATCGCCCGGACGGCGAGTTCCACCAGTACAATCCCGGCATGTTCAAGGCGATCCAGCAGTCCGCCAAAAGCGGCGCGCCCGAGGCGGCCGGCGAGGTCGAGACCCTCGTCGCCACGCGGCCGAGAACCGCGCTGCGCGATCTGCTGGATTTCAAGCTCGCCGAAACACCGGTGCCACTCGAAGAAGTCGAGCCGGTCGAAGCCATCGTGAAGCGCTTCGCCGCGAGCGCCATGTCACTCGGCGCGCTCTCGCCCGAAGCCCATGCGACGATCTCGATCGCCATGAACCGCCTGGGCGCGCGCTGCAACTCCGGCGAGGGCGGCGAAGAGCCCGAGCGGGCGATCCCATTGCCGAACGGCGATTCGGCCAGCTCGAGCATCAAGCAGGTGGCGTCCGGGCGCTTCGGCGTCACGCCCGCCTACCTCACGCACGCGACGGACCTCGAGATCAAGATGGCGCAGGGCTCCAAGCCCGGCGAAGGCGGCCAGTTGCCCGGCTTCAAGGTGAACGCCCACATCGCCCGGCTGCGCCACGCCACGCCCGGCGTGAGCCTGATCTCGCCCCCGCCGCATCACGACATCTATTCGATCGAGGACCTCGCCCAACTGATCTTCGACCTGCGGCGGGTGAACCCGCGCGCGCGCATCGGCGTCAAGCTGGTTTCCGAGGCGGGCGTGGGCACCGTGGCCGCCGGCGTCGCCAAGGCGCACGCGCAGGTGATCCACATCGGTGGCCACGACGGCGGCACGGGCGCCTCGCCGCTGGGCTCGATCAAGCACGCGGGGCTGCCGTGGGAGCTGGGCCTCGCGGAAACCCAGCAGACGCTGCGCCTGAACGGGCTGCGCGATCGCGTGGCGCTGCGCGTCGACGGCGGGCTCAAGAGCGCGCGCGACGTCATGGTCGCCGCGTTGTTGGGCGCCGACGAGTACGGCTTCGGCACCGCGCTGCTGGTCTCGACCGGCTGCGTGATGGCGCGCCAGTGCCATCTCAACATCTGTCCCGTGGGCATCGCCACGCAGGACGAGAAGCTGCGCCATCGCTACAAGGGCACCCCGGATCAGATCGTCAACTTCCTGACGGGCCTGGCCGAGGAGCTGCGCACGCGGCTCGCGGCGCTGGGCTTCCGCACGATGGCCGAGGCGATCGGACGCGTCGATCGCCTGGTGGTCCGAGAGGCGTTGCCGGGCCTGGAGGCGCTGCTCGCCGAGCCCGAACCGGCCACGCCGCGGCGCTGCGAGCAGAATCAACGCCCGGTGACGGCCGAAAGCCTCGACGATCGCCTGCTCGAGCGCGCCCGCGAGGTCATCGAGACGCACGGACAGGCCAGCTTCGAGCTCGAAATCCGCAACACCGATCGCGCCGTCGGGGCGCGGTTGGCGGGGGCGATCGCCGAGCGCCACGGCGACGACGGCTTCACGGGCGGCATTCGCCTGAACCTGCGCGGCAGCGCCGGCCAGTCCTTCGGGGCCTTTCTGCTCGATGGACTCGAGCTGCGGCTCGACGGGGAGGCCAACGACTACGTCGGCAAGGGCATGCACGGCGGGCTGATCGTGCTAAGACCCGCCACCCATCGGTCCGGGCAAGTGATCCTGGGCAACACCGCGCTCTACGGCGCCACCGGCGGCGTGCTCTTCGCGGCGGGTGACGCCGGGGAGCGCTTCGCCGTGCGCAACTCGGGCGGCACCGCCGTGGTCGAGGGTGTGGGCGACCACGGCTGCGAATACATGACCGGCGGCACGGCGATCGTGCTGGGCCGGACGGGCAGCAACTTCGCCGCCGGCATGACGGGCGGCACCGCCTACGTGCTGGACGAGGACGCGCGCTTCGCGGCCCGTTGCAGCCAGGAAACCGTCGCGCTGTGCCGGCCGACGCCGGACGAGCTCGACGCGATCATGGGCTGGGTCGAGGCTTTCGTGCGTGAGACGGGCAGCCCGCGTGGCCGCCAGGTCCTGCAGCAATGGGAGATCCTCGGCCCGCTCTTCTGGCGCGTGCAACCACCCGAAGTCGCGCAGGCGCCGATGCGCGAGCCGACGGCAGCGCAGCGGGCCTTTCGCGCCCCTTGAGTCGCCGAAGGTCGACGGGGTCGCTATCGGGCCGCCCCTTGGCGACTTTTCAATCTGAGCTTAGTTTAAAGCTAACCAATCGATCGCGCGTCCAGTCCGTGCGCTATGCTCGTTTGCCTCGTTGTCGGCCAAACGGCCTGATCGGCGATCGCATGATCTTTTGCTCGGAAAGAATTTTGAAAAAAGCGCGTGTTAGGATTGCGGCGAATCGAAAGGAGCGCACACCTATGTTTCGTAAGAACTGGCTTCTGGCGGGCCTTGCCTCCGCCACCATCCTCACCGCCGGCGTCGTCCCGGCCTTCGCGCAAACCGCGACGCCCGCCCATGCCCATGGCCATGCCGGCCACCATCGCCCGAACCGCATGACCCACCTGGCCGACCAGCTGCACCTCACGCCGGCACAGCGCCAACAGATCGCGGCGATCGCCCAGAAGTACCGCGGCCAGCACAAGCCGCCGCACGAGGCGGCCAACGGCCAAGAGCTCAAGCAGATCCTCGCCGCGCCCAAGCTCGACAAGGCCGCGCTCAAGCAATTCCTCGACGCCCGGGTGCAGGCGCGCGAGGCGATGATCCCGACGCGCGTGAAAATGCTCGCCGAGATGCGCGCCGTGCTGACCGACGCCCAGCGCCAGCAGCTCGCCCAGATACTGAGCAAGCCGATGCCGCAGCACAGCCCGCGCGTCGACTTCGGCAAGCGCATGCATGATCGCGTGGTCAAGTCGCTCGGCCTCAATGCGAGCCAGGCGCAGGCTTTCGACCGCCTGCAAGCCCAGCTGCGCGCGCAGCGCCAGAGCCAGGGCTCCGCGACGCGCCAGGCTTACGCGGACTTCGCGCGCACGGGCGACACCGGCGCGCTCACGCGGGCCCTGACGGCAAACGCCCAGCAAATGCCGACGGACGCGCTCGTGGACTTCGCCGCGACGCTGACGCCCGCGCAGCGCGCGAAGGCCCTGCACGCCGTC
>DATNPP010000213.1:0-3968 GCA_036703175.1 Oscillatoriaceae cyanobacterium | reverse complement strand
GATCGCCCGTGCAGATTGCGAAGCCGGCATACGCTTCCTCCTCGCCCCTACACTAAGCGGCCGGAAGCACGGTCGCAACGCCAGCCGGAGCGCTAAAGCTGACCGCGCAACTCGCCCCCCGGATGGGCGTCCGTGCGGATTTCGAGGTAAAGCCCGTGGTTTCGCAGCGCGTCGAGGTCGCTCGCCCCGAGCGGACGACCGGCGTCCGCTGCGCTCCAGACGCCGCTCACGCTGTTGCCCGAGACGATCAGAGCTTTTACGACCTCGCCCGTCTGGCCGGCGGGGGCTTCGAGCACCAACGCATGCGTGATGGGGCCGGAAAGGCCCGTGATCTGTGCATTGAAGGTGATCTGCTTGCCGTCCGACGAGGGCGTCGCGGTGGCCGTGCCGCTCGCGGCGGTCGTTACCGGCGGCACCTCGGCGTCGCCGCTGAGCACGGCGCGATAGACCTCGGGCGACGACGAAGGCGAGGCGCTCGGCGCGGGCGACGCCGTCGGACTCGCGGGCGTCGTGGGCGTGCCGCTCGCACAGCCGACCAGCAAAACGAGCAAGACGACGGCGCCGATTCGAGACTGGAACATCCGATCCTCCTGGCCGGGACGTGGGCCGGACCCAGTATAGAGGCGCACTGCCGTGCTGCC
The DNA here is from genome assembly GCA_036703175.1 of Oscillatoriaceae cyanobacterium. Taxonomy (GTDB): domain Bacteria; phylum Cyanobacteriota; class Sericytochromatia; order S15B-MN24; family JAQBPE01; genus DATNPP01. The sequence goes on along the minus strand of DATNPP010000213.1, from coordinate 3,327 downwards.
AAGCGTGCGCGCATGCCGAACGGACGAGCGGGGTATAAACGATGCAGAGGGGAAGCATGAAAACCGCCCGCTGCATCCTGGCTCTCGCCGTGCTGGCCGCTGGCTGTCAGGCGATCGCGCCCACCGGTCCGGCCCAGACGTCGCGACGGGTGGGCGCGCCGCGCGTCGCCGCAACCACAGCGCTCCCCTCGGTCGCGCCCACCGACGCCCCGACGACCGACCCCACGCGCATCGTCGACACGGGCTCGGCCGTCGAGTTGATCGGCAAGGTCAAGCTCATCTCGGACAAGGGATTGGGCCTGGTCGACGCGAGCACGCTCATCTCGGACAAGGGCCTGGGCATCATCTCCAACAACGGCTCCGGCATCATCTCGGACAAGGGCTCGGGCATCGTTTCCAACAACTCGGGCGGCTACCAGGTGCTCGCCGACGCGCCGGGGGAATCGACGCTCATCAACGCCACGATCGAGGTGCTGGACGGCGACGGCAAGCTGCTCGTGGACAAGGACGGCAAGCCCATCTCGGCCAAGTCCGACGGAACCGGCAACTACAAGCTCAGCGCCACGCTGCCGGACGAGAACCTCTGGCTGCGCGTCAGCCTGCCCAGCGGCGATCAGCTCTCCGCGCTGCTGGTCCGCGGCGACGGCATCGGCCAGCAAACCATCGACATCGACACGGCTTCCACCCTGGGGGCGACCTACGTCCTGCAGAAGTACGTGAACAACAGCAAGACCGTCTACGCCCGCCTTCCGGCCACCGACGCCCAGAAGCTGCTGCAGGACACGCAAAACGCCGAGTCGTTGCTCACCTCGCTGCCGTCGTACAAGCCCTCCGACGTCGTCGCGGCCACCGACGCGTTGCGTGCCAAGTCCACGACCCTCGACAGCGAGCTCACGCACATCAAGAACATCCTACTCCTCGGGCAATCGGACCTCGGCACGGGACTGCAGGCCACAGCCGTGCCCCTCACGTCGCCGATCGCGCTCTACCGCGACGACGCCGGAGACACGTTCATCGCCGAGACGATCGGCCGCGTGCGCAAGGTGGCTCCGGACGGACCCATCTCGGTCTACGCCGGCGCCGGCGCCAAAACCGTCCAGGGAACGTTCGGACCGCTCAACGACATGGTCGGCAAGCCGGACGGCACCCTCTACCTGGCCGACTACACGGCGGGGATCGTGCGCATGATCAGTCCCGCCGGAAAGCTCACCACCGTTGCGGGCGGCGGCACGGACACCAGCGGAAACGGCAAGGCCACCGATGAGAAGCTCAACACGATCTATCGCCTCGCGGTCGGACCGCACGGCAGCCTCTACATCCTCGAAAAGGCGACCGACAGCGTGTCGAGTCGCCTGTTGAAGGTGGATGCCAGCGGCAACATGACCGTGATGCCCGCGTTGACCACCGACGGCACCGTCGCGACCGCTTTCGGCATCGCCGTCACCGCGAACGGAACCCTCTACGTCGCGCGCAGCCTCGATGACGGCACACAAGGCATCGTGTCGCTGCCGGCGGGCGGCACGACGTGGCAATCCTTTTACACCGGGATCAGCTGCTACGGCAACGAGCACATGCGGCTGGGCCCGGACGGCAAGCTCTATCTGCCGTCGGTCGTGACGAGTGACGTGTCGTCCTTCGATCCGACCGCCGCCTCGCCGCAGCCCACCGTGGTCGCGAGCGGCCAGTCCGCCGACGGCACGCCCTTCTACCAGGCGCCTCATGACGTTGAGATGCAGCCTGACGGCACGCTGCTGATCGCCTGCGGCGGCAGCGCGGCGATCTTTGCCGTGGCCGGTACGGGCGCCCCGACCCTCTTCGCGGGCGAGCAGGGCGTCGCGCAGCTCGGCGACGCCACCGGGCTCGCGCTCAGCACGCCGGCGGGCATCTCCGTCGATGGAAACGGCAATTTCGTCTTTTCGGAGCAGGGCTCGAACACGATCAAACGCCTCGACGGCGACAAGCTCGAGCTGGTGGCCGGCGGCAAGCTCGGCAATCAGGACAGCGTGGGGGCCGCGGCGGCGTTCCGCTCGCCCACCATCCTCGCGAGCCACGACGGCACGATCTATGTGATCGACAGCATCAACTACGAGGTGCGGGCGATCGCCTCCGACGGCACGGTCACGACCATCGCGGGCAGCGGCTTTCGTGGCGGCATCACGCAAACGCTGACGCCCGAGGCCCAGGCCACCTTCGGCCGGCTCGAAGGAATCGCGGTCGATCCGCAAGGACGCGTGTGGTTCGCGGATTCGACGAACCATCAGATTCTGCGCCTGAACGCCGACGGCAACGTCGAGCTCGTCGCCGGCGCGCCGGTCGCGAACGGCGTGGGCACGCACGGCGACAAGGGCGACGGCGGCCCGGCCGCGCAGGCCCTGCTGAGCGCACCGACCGGAATGGCCTTCGACAAGGACGGCAACCTTTACTTCGCGGACACCGGTAACCTTTGCATTCGCAAGATCGACACGCAGGGCAACATCAGCACCGTCGCCGGCGCGACGGGCACGACGGCCGAGCTGCGCCTGGTGTCCGGCCAGACGGACACCGGCGACGTGGCGGCAAACCAGGCGCTCTTCGTGGGGCCGGCCTCGCTGTGCATGGCGTCGGACGGCAGCCTCTACATCTGCGAACTGGGCAGCATGGCGCTTTCCGCGGCGGGCGCGCTCACGCAGGGCGGGGGATTGAACTTCACGTTGCCGAACATTCCGGCGCGCATTCGCAAGCTCTCGGCCGACTTCAAGACCGTGTCGATCGTCGCCGGCCCGGGCGGCAAGGTGTTGTCCGACCCTTCCGCCGACGATGCGTTGTACTCGCCCGTGGGCCTCGCCATCGACGGGCAGGGGCGCATGGCGATCGTCGATGCGGCCGTCGATCAAATCAAGATTCTGCCGGCCGGGTCGTATTAATTCCATCGAATAGATGGACCAAGCAGGGTATAAAGGTTGCAGAGGGGAAGCATGAGAACCGCCCGCTGCATCCTGGCTCTCGCCGTGCTGGCCACTGGCTGTCAGGCGATCGCGCCCACCAGTCCGACGAAGACGTCGCGACGGGTGGTATCGCCGCACGTCACGGCCACATCGCCCAATCCCGATCAGTCCGTCGCCCCCACGACCGCCCCGCCGACGGACGTCACGCGCATCGTCGACACGGGCTCGGCCGTCGATCTGATCGGCAAGGTCAAGCTCATCTCGGACAAGGGCCTGGGCATCATCTCCAACAACGGCTCCGGCATCATCTCCAACAACTCGGGCGGCTACCGCGTGCTCGACACCGCCCTCCAGGAGTCGACCCTCACCAATGCCACGATCGAAGTATTGGACGGCGACGGCA
>DATNPP010000197.1:0-8424 GCA_036703175.1 Oscillatoriaceae cyanobacterium | reverse complement strand
CTCGCAGTGGGGCCACGACTTCCGGCCGGACTACCTCAAGCTGCGCGCCGCGATCGCCGCCGCGGGCCATCCCACCGTGCTGGCCGCCACGGCCACGGCCACGCCCGAGGTGCGCGAAGACATCGTCGCCCAGCTCGGCCTCGGCGAGCCGCGCGTGGTCGTCTCGGGCTTCGATCGGCCCAATCTGCGCTACGTCGTGCGCTACGCGCCCGCCGAGGACGCCAAGCTCACCAAGCTCGAGGAGATTCTCGCCAAGGTGCCGGGCAGCGCGATCGTCTACGCGGCGACGCGGCGCAACGTGGAGACGATCGCCGGGCATCTGCGCCTGGTCGGCATCGACGCGGTGGCCTACCACGCCGGTCTTGAAGACGGCCGGCGCGCCTGGGCGCAGAACGCCTTCATGGCCGGAACGGCGCGCGTGGTGGTGGCGACCAACGCCTTCGGCATGGGCATCGACAAGCCGGACGTGCGCCTCGTGGTGCACTACGACCTGCCCGGCACGCTCGAGGCCTACTACCAGGAAGCCGGCCGCGCGGGGCGCGACGGCCACACGGCGTTTTGCGTGCTGCTCTTCAGCCCGGCGGACCGCTATCTGCAGGAGTTCTTCATCGAGGGCGCCTGCCCGAGCCCGCAGACGATCGCCGGCGTCTACCGCGTGCTCGCCGCGCGCGAGGAGCCCGAGATCTTCCTCAGCCACGACGCGATCAACAGCCAGTTGCCCCACAAGGCGCACGACATGGCGGTCGGCACGGCGCTGCGCGTGCTCGAGCGCGGCGGCCTCGTCGAGCGGCTCGCGAAGGGCGCGGCGCTGGCGCAAGTGCGTCTGCAGGTGCTGGACGCGCCGGTTCCGCGCAGCCCGCTGCAGCAAAAGGCGCTCGCGCACCTCAAGCGCATGCCCGGCGTGACGGGCGGATTGGCGCTGGATCTGGCGAATCTGGCGGCCGATCTCGAGGAGTCCCGCGAGGGCGTGCATGCGGCCCTCGTCGCGCTGCGTCAAAAAGGCATCGTGGCCTACGCGCCGCCCGCGCGCACGCAGGGCTTGCGGATCGCGCGGCGGGTGAGCGATCCGCTCGCCGAGCTCGACGTGGGCTACCTGGAGCGCAAAGAGGCGCACGAGATGGGCAAGCTCGAGCAGATGGTCGGCTTCGCCTACGCGCGGCGCTGTCGGCGCAACTACGTGCTGGATTACTTCGGCGAGCGGACGCGCACGGCGTGTGGCCGCTGCGACGCCTGCAACGGCCAAGCCGATCCGGCGATCGGGGCGCCGGATCGATCGGGCAGAAGCCGGCGTTAGGGGGATTGCACCTGGAAGCTCAAGCCCCAGGCCAGCGCGCGGTAGGGCCCCGTCGGCGTGAAGTCCGCCGGGTCGAGCACGTCGATTGCGAAGTGGCGCAGGCCCGTGGTGGCCGGCACGGTGAAGGTGCCCGTGAAGACGCCGTCGTTCGCGCTGCGATCGCCATGCGTGCCGTCGTCGTAGAGCTGTTGGCGCGTGCGGTCGTTCGGCCCCACCAGATCCGCGAAGGCGAACACGTCGCCCTGGCTGTTCTGGGCCTCCACCTCGAGTCGCACCAGCTCGCCGGGCGACAACGCGGGCTCCTTGCCCGGCGTCTGCCAGTCGGTAGTGCCGTTGACGGTGTAGAAGGGAGCCGAGCTCGTTCCCTGGTAGAAGCGCGCCGCGTCGATCGTGAGTCTGGCAGGCGCGGGCTGTGAGCTGATGACGATCGGCGCGACGGCGTCCAATCGCCATTTGTCGTTCTTCTTGTGGCGCAACCGTAGCTCGCGCGAGAACACCTCGGTGAAGCGATTGCGCACGATCTTGCCGCGGGCGTTCTCGTAGGCGAAGGTGCCGCGCATCACCGTGCGCAGCGTGGCGTCCACCAGCTTGTCGTGGGTGGACGGATCGTCGCTGATGCGCAAGCGGTCCTGGCGCCCGCCGTGCTGAACGTTCTCGCGCACCCATTTCTGCGGCGGCGCGGCGGCGCCCGTGGCCGTCGGCGCATCCGTGGCCGCCGGATCGGCGGTGGTTGTCGTCGTGGGGCCGCTGTTCGTGCTGCCGTTCGCGGTGGCACCCGAGCTCGTGGCCGTGCCGAGCGAAAGCGTTCTGAACAGGATCACGCCGCCGTCATGGATCAGATCGTCGGGCAGGTACTGGGACACGTCGCTGCCGTCGAGCAGGCCTTCGACATCGCCTTGATCCGCCGCATCCAGATTCGAGTCCGCACTCGGAGACGGCAGCGGCGTGTCGGGCGTGTCCGGGCTGCTCACGAGCGTATCGGAGGTGACGCTGCTGGGCAGCGCGGTTGCCGGGAAAGTGGGCGACGGCGAGGCCGTCGACGTGTCGTCCGGCCTCACCGGTTGCTCCGGCGAGGGTTGGCAACCTGCGGCGATCGCCAGGGCGATCGCCAGGGCGGGAATCAGCGACTTGCGATTGCGCGCGTGCATGGCGGGCTCCTCGTTCAGGGCGCGTGCCCCACGTGGCTAGCATACCCAGGTCCGGATGACATGGGCGATGACACACCAGACGAGCCCCGCGCGTTCAGGGTTCCGTCAGCGCACGGCCTCGGGCAGCACCGCCTCGGCGCCGCGGCTGATCGCCTCGTAAAGGCGCTGCGACTCGCGCGCCGGTGGGCTGCCCAGCTCGCGCTCGAAGAGCTGCTTCATGATCTGGAAGTGGCGCAGCGCGCCCTCGCGCTGGCCGAGCTTGGCCAAACAGCACATCTTCACTTGATGCGCGAATTCGCAGCAGGCGTCGAAGGCCAGATTCGCCTCGGCGGCCGCCAGCGCGGCCGCGTCGTCGCCTTGGGCCAGGTGATGCCGGATCAGCGCCGTGTGGACGTCCTGAGCCATGCGGCGATAGCGCTCCTGCTGAATCGTGAGCCAGGACGAATCCGCGCTCAGCTCGCCCAGGTACGGCCCGTGGTAGAGGGCCAGCGCGGCGCGCCAGTGCTGCAGGCGCTCGGCGATGCCGAGGGACGCATCCGCCCCGCGCTTGCAGTGGAACGCGAAGTCCTGCACGTCCAGCGCATAGGGAATCGCGAAGTTGAAGGTGTAGCGGCCGTCGACGAAGTGCACGAAGCGCGAGGGCGTCTGCTTGTCGAGCGCGGGCTCGAGCGCGTGGCGCAAGCGCGAGATCAATACCAGCGTGGCCGTGCGCGTCGTGTCCATCTCGGCGTACAGCAGATCCGTGAGCTGGTCCTTGCTGACGCCCTCGGAATGCGCGAGCAGAAACGCCAGAATCAGCTTCGTCTTGAAGCCGCGCCAGTCGCGATTGGCGATCAATCGATCGCCCACGCGCACCTGCAGCTCGCCGAAACATTGAATGGCGATCGCGGGCTCGAGCGCGGGCCGCGCGACGGGCGCCTCGGCCGTCGGCGCGGCGCCGGATTTGAAGCGCAGCTCCTGCTCGCATAGAAAGTGGTAGCCGTGGGTCTCCGCGAAGCGGCACGCGCGCTCCCAGCGCGCTTCGGCGGGCGTCTGCCGGCGCTCGGCCAGCCGCGCCTGATAGAAAAGCACCTGGGCGAGCCGATAGCGGTAATTGAGCGCGTCGAACTCGCGCTCCAGGCGATCAAGCAGCGCCTGGGCGGCCTCGAACCGGCCGTTTTCCAGCTCGATCAGCCCGAGCAGAATCGCGGCGTCGCCGCAGCGCGGATCCTCGAGCGGCAAGCCCGTGAGGTCCAGTCCCTGCTGCACCAGCGCGCGGGCGCGCTCGGGCTGGCCGTTGAGCAGCGCCGATTCCGCGAGGCAGGTGTAGGCCTTGGCGGCGGTCGCCTTGTCCTGCAATGCCAGCGCGCCGTCCCGGCAGGCCTCGTAGTGCTCCTCGGCGCGACGCCAGTCGCCCAATCCCGCGTTGGCGAGCCCGAGGCTCAGATGCGCGTAGAGCGCGTCGCGGCGGGCCTTGAGCAGCTGGGCGAGATCCATCGCGCGCTCGGCGGCCTCCCAGGCCTCGCGAAAGCGGCCCTGGTAGTAGTGCAGCGAGGCCATGTTGTTGAGCAGCATCGGATGCGGGTAGCGGCCGGCCAGCTCGGACTGGGCGATCGCCTCCCGATAGGTCGAGAGCGCCTCCTCGAACTGGCCGAAGCGCGTGTAGCAGATGCCCAGATTGTTGAGCACCTTGGCCTGCCCCAGCGCGTCGCCCAGCTGACGGTAGCAGGCGAGCGCCATTTCGTAGGCCGCGAGGGCGCGTTGCGTCTCGTTGGCCTGCATGGCCCACACGCCGCGCAGATTGTGCGCAAACGCGCGGCTGGGCAGCGCGTCGTCGGGGAGCAGCGCCTCGCCCTCGCTCAGCAGCTCGCCCGCGCGGGTGTCGCCGCGGCCCATGCCGATGGCCGCCATGTGCACGAGGGCTCGCCCTCTTTCGGCCGGCGATCCGGCGAGCTCGGCCGCGCGCTGGAAATGTCCCAGGGCTTGATCGAAGTTGCCCCACAAGCGCTCCATCTCGCCCGTGTAGAACGACAGCGAGAACGAGCGCGCCCGGTAGTCGGGCGCAAAGCGCTCGATGCCGCTGCGCAGGCGCTCGGGCTGGTTGTTGGCGAGCAGTCCCTCGGCCATGTCGGCGAGCAGCGCGCTGGCCGCATCCGCGTCGCCGCCTGCGAGCAGGTGGTCGAGCGCCGATTCGGGCTGCGAGGCCGCGAGATGGCGTCCGATGCTCTGGTGCAGCGCCTCGAGATCGGCGGCCGGCAACGTCTCGGCGAGGCGCGCGCACAAAAAGCGCTTGAAGCTGGGGTGATACCCGTGGCTCTGGCCCTCGGGGCCCTCGGGAATCAGCAAATTGCCCTGAATCAGCTGGCGGATGCGCTCGCCGGCGTCTTCGAGGCCGAGGGCCTCGCGACAGCTCGCCGCGTCCACGGCGGGCAGCAAGGCGCTCTTGAGCAGAAAATCCTGCATGGCCGGCGGCTGATGCGAGAAGACCTCTTGCGCCAGGTAGTCGTAGAGCGCCGCCGGCTGGTCCAGCTCGCGCATCAAAAGCGCCTTGGCGTCCTCCGCGCTGCCGCGCACGGCCTGAGCGGCCAGAATCACGCTCGCGACCCAGCCGTCCGTCGCGCCCAGAATCTCGAGCGCCTCGGCGTCGGTGAGCACGACGCCGTTCAGGCGCTGCAGCAGCTCGCGCAGCTCGCCCGGCGCGAAGCGCAGCTCGCGCACGCCCAATTCGACCAGTTGTTGGCGCACGCGCATCTGCGCGAGCGGCAGGTTCGGGACCTCGCGGCTCACGAGCACGAGCTGCCAGTTGTCCGGCAGATACTGGGCCAGCAGCTCGACGGCGCGGTTGATCGCCTCGACGCCGCCCACGGATTGAAAGTCGTCCAGCACGAGCACGGCGCCGTCTTCGGCCGCCTCGGCCAGGTCCTCGGCCAACAGGCCGATGATCGTCTGCAACAGCGGCTCGAGCGCCGAGGCCGAGCGCACCAGGTCCATCACGCGTCCGCTGAGCGCCGGCAAAGCCTGCGACACGGCGCCGACGAGGTAGGTGAGGAAGGTCGTCAGCTCCGCGTCGGACTCCTCGAGCGCGTACCAGCAGCACGGCAGCTCGAGCTCGCGCAGATAGGCCGCCACGAGCGTGCTCTTGCCGTAGCCGGGCCCGCCGCACACCAGCGTGAGGCGGCGCGACGGCTCCAGCCCGAGCTGCAGGTGCGAGATCAGCTTCTGACGCTGAATGTAGGGATCGGGAAGGCGGGCGGGCGTGAGCTTGCGCCGAATCAGCGGAATCGCGTTCACGCCGCGCCTCCCGCCGTGGAACTTGCGCGCATCCGGGCTCCAGAGGGCCGTGAGGCCTGCACGATGACAGGGGACCAGAGCAATTTTCCCGAACCGGACGGGCCCCTAACTCACGGCGTGCCGGGCTGCGGCGATCGCACGAAGCCCCACCCTCGCGGGTGGGGCCCAGGCAATGGCAGCCTGTTCGGCGTCGCTAGCTCTCGCCGCTCGCGACCTTCTGGCGGCTGATGCGGGCGATCTTGCGGAAGAACTCGATGCCCTTTTCTTCCTTGAGCGCAGTGCCGCCGCGCTTGCCGATCGAGGAGAAGAACTCGGAACCGTACTTCTCGCGGGTCTTCTGGCCGCCCTTGCGGCCAATCGCCTGGAAGAACTCGCGGTCCTTCTTCCGCTTGCCGCGCTTGGTCGACTTTTTGGTGGCGGTCGCTTGTGGCATGGTGGTCGTCTCCTTCACTTCGGACTTCTACACAAAACAGGATGAAGAATCGTGAACTAGTATAGACAAGCGTGCGTAAAAAAACAAGCCCCAGCGTTGGCATGTCACGACCACGGAAGCCCTCATAGCCTTGTTCTTGGTTGTTTTACATAAATTTATTTAGCAGTTTTGCGCGACGTGTCAAATCGTGAAGACGGCGTTATGTTGAATTTTTTCGGTCGATGGAAAACCTTGAAACGCGCGGGTTCGATCGCCATTGCCGCTGTCGGTCGCGAAGGCTATACTGGGCGCGCAAAGGAGCACTTGCCGCATGACCGGATTCGACGAGACCAACTACTACTTTCGCAAGGCCGCGAAGGTCATGGACCTCAACGACCGCATTCAGACCCTGCTGCTGAATCCGTCGCGCGAGATCATCGTGAACATTCCGTTGGAGATGGACAACGGCGAGATTCGCACCTTCACGGGCTACCGCATTCAGCACAACAACTCGCGCGGGCCCATGAAGGGCGGTTTGCGCTACCACCCGGCGGTGGACCTCGCCGAGGCCAAGAGCCTCGCGAGCTTGATGACCTGGAAGACGGCGATCGTGGACATTCCCTTCGGCGGCGCCAAGGGCGGCATCACGGTCGACCCCTCCGAGCTGAGCGCGCGCGAGAACGAGCGCCTCACGCGCAAGTTCATTCAGCAGATCCATGAGAACATCGGGCCCATGAAGGACATTCCGGCGCCGGACGTGAACACCAACGCGCAGGTGATGGCGCACATCATGAGCGAGTACTCCAAGTTCCACGGGCTCTCGCCCGCCGTGGTGACGGGCAAGCCGCTCGATCTGCACGGCTCCGAGGGCCGCGAGGAAGCCACGGGCCGCGGCGTCGTCTATATCACCGAGGAGGCCCTCTCGACCCAGGGCCGGGGCATCGCGGGCACCACCTTCGTCGTGCAGGGCTTCGGCAACGTGGGCAGCCACGCGTCTCGTTTGCTGCACGCGGCCGGCGGCAAGCTGGTCGCCACCAGCGACGTGAACGGCGGCCTCTACAACCCGGCCGGGCTCGACGTGCCGGCGCTATTGGCCTGGGTGTCCGAGCACCGTACGATCAAGGGCTTTCCGGGCGGCACGGCCGTCTCGAACGAGGAGCTGCTCACGCTGCCGTGCGACGTGCTGATTCCGGCTGCTTTGGGCCACGTGCTCACGGGGGCCAACGCGGCTTCGGTGAAGGCCGGCTTGATCGTCGAAGCGGCCAACGCGCCGATCAGCCCGGACGCGGATGAAATTTTCGAAAAACGCGGTATAGTGGTAGTGCCCGATATCCTCGCCAACGCCGGCGGGGTCACCGTTTCCTACTTCGAGTGGACCCAGAACATCCAACAGTTCAAGTGGGATCACGCGAAGGTGAACGAGGAGCTTCGGCGGACCATGTTGAAAGCGTTCCAGACGATTCACAAGCTGGCGACCGAGAAGAAGCTCAGCTTGCGCACGGCGGCTTTCATCGTGGGCATTGGTCGAGTGGGCAAGGCGACCGTCCTGCAGGGCATCGCCTGACCTTTCCAACGGCGGAAAGGATTTCTGGGTATCGTCAACCGAACGATGGCGTTCGGGATTGCGAGGCAGAAAGGAAGACGCACATGGAGATGACGTTGGTGCCGCTCGGCTTCTACGAGCTGCCGATTTTCAAGTCGCTGACGCCCGCCGAGGTCGACGAGATCGGCCGATTGGCCATGCCCGTCAACTTCGAGAAGGGCGAGGTGCTCTTTCGCGAGAACAGCCCGTCCAACCACGTGGACATCGTCTGGGAGGGCGCGGTCGAGATTTGCAAGCACGACCGCGAGGGCGTGCGCCGGACGATCGCGATCGTGGGCGCCAAGAGCGTGGTGGGGGAGACGAGCCTCATGAGCGCGCTCGATCGCAGCTGCACCGGCATCGCGGTGACGGACGTGCAGAGCTACCGCATTCGCCGCGAGGACTTCGTGGCGTTGCTCGATCGCGGCAGCCTCGCGGCCTACAAGGTGATCTACAACCTGGCCCAGGTGTTGAGCGGCCGCTTGCGCACCGTCGACGAAAAGCTCGTCGAGATGATGCACGAGCGCCCCGCGGCCGAGGGCGAGGCGCGCCATCAGGAATTCTCCGATTTCGGCCGCAAGCTCTTCACGGAGTGGGCGTTCTAGGCATCGGGCGGCGGTTGCATTGCCCTTGTATCTTGAGCATGTAGTCCGCTGTGAGGCGAGCTATGATACTCGAGGACGCTCGGTATCGGGAAAAGGTGAAACTGCCATTGCCC
>DATNPP010000195.1:0-35693 GCA_036703175.1 Oscillatoriaceae cyanobacterium | reverse complement strand
ACTCCCCGACCCCGTTTTCGCCCCTGGACGGGGCCCCCACCTAACCCCCCCCTCGCCAGGGAGAGGGCGCGCGCGTTGGCTTTACAGCGTAAAATCCGAGTCCGGCAGCGACGGGTTCGCGATCCAGTTCTGGATCTTCATCTCGTAGACCTTCTGGGTCGCCGTGAACTCGGCGTCCAGGCGCGGCAGGTGCGTCTGCGGATCGAGGCCGATCACCTCGCGCACGATCGCCGGATCGCCCGGCGGCGCGTGCGGAATCTCGATCAGCTCGAGCGGCTGGCCGTCGACCGGCGTCATGCCGATCCAACGGGCGTCCGGCACGGGCCCGCTGCCGAAGCGGCTCGCCAGGCCGTCGAGCGAGCCTTGATCGAGCCGCGCGCCACGGAAGTTAAGCATCTGGGAGTCGCCGAGCGACTTGTGGAAGGTTGCCAGGCCCAGCAGGCCCGTGAGCTTGATCGAGGCCTGATCGCCCTGCACGACCATCTTCATGCCGTTCGATTTGGGGTTCGTGCAGGTCGTGACCTGGATGCGGTAGGTCTGCGGCTGGCGGAACTCGATGTGGTAGTTGGTCGTCGCCTCCCAGGTGCCGTCCGGCAGCTGCGGCAGCGCCGCCGGGCGATTGCCGACCGAGCCGCGGCAGTACATCACGCCGTCGTAGCGCGCGCTCGAAAGGGCGCGCACGGCCGCGCCCATCGCCATCAGGGCCTGTTGCGCCTGGCCCTGGGGTGCCGAACCGACGGGAGCGGAGCCAATGGGCGTCGTGCCCATCGGCGCGGCGCCGAGCGTCGGGATGCCGATCACCTGCACGGGCGCGTCGTTGTTGACGGGCGCATACGGCACGGGGCCGCCTGCGGTGCCGCATCCGGCGAGCAGAAGGCTGAGCAGAACCAGGGCGCGCTGGGTGTACGTCATTACCGTCCTCTAACCAGAAGATAACCTGACGTTAATATTCTAGCGGTAAAGCGCGAAAATGACAAGTAGAATTGGCCCCGGGAGGCGGGGGAACCTGTGCTAGAATGCGGGAAAAGCACGACAGGAGGCGACTATGAAGGTACTCGTCAGCGGTGCCCAGGGCATGTTGGGGCGCGATCTCGTGCCGATTCTCGCGGACCACGGGCACCAGCCGATCGCGACCGATCGCCTCGAAATGGATATCACCGATCTCGCGTCCGTGCGGGAGCGCATGGAACGCGATCGCCCCGACGTGGTGATCCTCTGCGCCGCTTTCACGAACGTCGACGCCTGCGAGACCGAGGTCGACACAGCCTTTTTGATCAACGGCGTCGGCGCCCAGAACGTGGCGCTCGCCTGCCAGGCGCACGACGTGCCGCTGCTCTACATCAGCACGGACTACGTCTTCGACGGCACGCTGGGGCGCGCCTACCGCGAGACGGATCGCCCGAACCCGCAGAGCGTCTACGGCCAGAGCAAGCTGGCCGGCGAGCAGTTCGTGCAGCAGTTGCTGGACAAGTTCTACATCGTGCGCACGAGCTGGCTTTACGGCCGCCACGGCAAGAACTTCGTCGAGACCATGCGCAAGCTCGGCCGCGAGAAGCCCGAGCTCGCGGTCGTGGCGGATCAGCATGGCAGCCCGACCTGGACGGTGCCTTTGTCGCACACGCTCGCGAGGTTGATCGAGACGGGGCGCTACGGCATCTACCACGCCACCGGGCAGGGCGAGACCACCTGGTGCGACTTCACGCGCAAGATTCTCGAGCTCGAGGGCGTCGACACGCCCGTTCGCGCGATCACGACGGCCGAGCTGGGCCGCCCCGCGCCGCGGCCGGCCTATTCGGTGTTGGACAACCAGCATCTGCGGTTGATCGGGCAGCCGTTGCTACCGCCGTGGGAAGAAAGCCTGGCGAGCTACCTGGCGCTCTGTCCGTACGAGGCGAGCGTTCGCTGACCGTTTGACTCCGGGGCGCGCGAGGGTATAAGAGCGCAAAGCCTAAAGGAAGTGCCATGACCCTCTCGCCCAAGCTGCGGACCGTTCTGACCATCGTTGCCATGTTTCTGCCCGTCGTCGGCTACACGCTCGGCGATTGGCTCATCTCGCACTGGGCGATCGCCAAGCAGCTCGACGAGGCGCTCAAGCCCTACGCCTTCAGCGCGGCGATGCTCATCGGTCTGGTCATCGGCGTGGCGCAGACGGCCTGGATCTACTGGCGCAAACGCGAGTGGAGCTCGTACACGCTGCAGCAATTGGTTCTGCTGCTGGTCGGGACGCTGATTCCGCTGCGCTTCGGACATTTCGTCCACGGCTTGAGCATCTTCGGCCTCGTCGGCCTGGGCATCGCGGCGGCCTACGCGGTCGACGCCATGTTCAAGGCGCCCCTCTTCGTCGGCTTCGCGAAGCACTTTTCACCCGACAACGCTGCGAAGTTCGACGAGAACCCCTACGCGCGGCGCGTCGTCGTGCACATCGAGATTGGCTTCGTGCTGGTGATGACCGTGCAGAACCTCTTCGTCCTGTTCGGCAATCTCTACCTTCCCAAGGGGCTCTACCTGCTCGTGCTGCCCTTCTATGCCAAGGCGCTCTGGGGCGGCTTCATGGTCTTTGCCTTCACCTACCCGCGCTGGCTGGTGAAGCGCTACCGGGCGCGCCAGGCGGCGATCGGCGCCGAGACGCCCGCGCCTTCAGCCGAAGCGGCATAAAGCACCCCAAGAACTTCGCCCTCTCCCCGCCGGGGAGAGGGCGAATAAAGTTCTAGCTGCGTTCGGGGGCGCGAACGAGTACGGACGTGCCGCCGTAAACGGGCAGCCGGTCTTCCGACTGGTCTTTCAGACGGGGATTGTTCAGATCCTTCTCCGACAGCACGGTGTCCAGCTCCGGCCACGTGATCGCGAGATCCGGATCGTTCCAGGCGATACCCGCCTCCGAGTTCGGATGGTAATAATCCGTGCACTGATACAGAAAGTCCGCGACCTCCGACACCACGGCGAAGCCATGCGCGAAGCCCGGCGGAATGTACATCTGCCGGTGAGTCTCGTCGTCCAGCAGGCAACTGACCCACTGTCCGAAGGTCGGTGAGCCGCGGCGCACGTCCACGGCCACGTCGAAGACCTGGCCGCGAGCGACCGAGACCAGCTTGCCCTGCGGCTGCACGAGCTGGTAGTGCAGCCCGCGCAGCACGCCGCGGCGCGAGCGGGAGTGGTTGGCCTGCACGAAGCGCTGCGGAATGCCGGCTTCGCGGTAGGTGTTCTCGCGATAGGTCTCGAGAAAGAAGCCCCGCGCGTCGCCGAACACCTTCGGCTCGAGGATCACCACGCCGGGCAGGGCCGTCTGAACGACGTTCATGCCCTTACCTCGGTGTGCTCGCGCTCGAGCAGATTGAGCAGATACTGGCCGTACTGGTTCTTCGCGAGCGGCCGCGCCAGCTTCTCTAGCTGCGCGGCGTCGATGTAGCCCGAACGGTAGGCGATCTCCTCGGGACAGCAGATCTTGAGGCCCTGGCGCTCTTCGACCACCTGGACGAAGTTGCTCGCGGCGAGTAGCGAGTCGTGCGTGCCCGTGTCCAGCCAGGCCATGCCGCGGCCCAGAAGCTCGACGTTCAGATCGCCGCGCAGCATGTAGACCTTGTTGACGTCCGTGATCTCGAGCTCGCCGCGCGGGCTCGGCTCGATGCTCTTGGCGATCGCCACCACGTCGTTGTCGTAGAAGTAAAGGCCCGTCACCGCGTAGTTGCTCTTCGGATGCTTGGGCTTCTCCTCGATCGAAGTGGCGTGCCCGTCCTTGTCGAAAGCCACCACGCCGTAACGCTCGGGATCCTTGACGTAGTAGCCGAAAACGGTGGCCCCGGTCTCGCGCTCGGCGGCCCGGCGCAGAATGTCGTAGAGGCCCTCGCCGTAGTAGAGGTTGTCGCCCAGAATCAGACAGACCGGATCGTTGCCGATGAACTGTTCGCCGATCAAGAAAGCCTGCGCGAGGCCATCCGGCGAGGGCTGCACGGCGTACTCCAGCCGGATGCCCCACTGGCTGCCGTCGCCCAGCAATCGCTGGAACAGTTCCTGGTCGTGCGGCGTGGTGATCATGAGGATCTCGCGGATGCCCGCCAGCAGAAGCACCGAGAGCGGATAGTAGATCATGGGTTTGTCGTAGACGGGGATCAGCTGCTTGGAGAGCGGAATCGTCAGCGGATGCAGGCGCGTGCCCGAGCCGCCCGCGAGGATGATGCCCTTGTACGCCATGTCGGTCTCCTTCTACTTCGCGCTGACCTGGTTCGCCGCGGCGCGCTTGCTGTCCAGCCCACGGCTGCGCAGCGGCTCCCACCAGTCGCGGTTGGCGAGGTACCATTCGATCGTCTGGGCAATGCCCGTCTCGAAGGTGTACTTGGGCTTCCAGCCCAGTTCGCGCGTGATCTTGCTCGCGTCGATCGCGTAGCGCCGGTCATGCCCCGGGCGATCCTGCACGTACTTGATCGCGCGCTCGTCGCGGCCCAGCTTCTCGATGAGCAGCTGGGTGATCGCGAGGTTGGTGCGCTCGTTGTTGCCGCCGATGTTGTAGACCTCGCCCGGCACGCCCCGATGCAGCACGAGCGAAATCGCCTGGCAGTGGTCTTCGACGTGCAGCCAGTCGCGCACGTTCAGCCCGTCGCCGTAGACCGGCACCGAAGCGCCGTCGAGCAGGCTCGCGATGAAGAACGGAATCAGCTTCTCGGGGAACTGGTAAGGCCCGTAGTTGTTGCTGCAGCGCGTGATCATCACGGGCAAGCCGAAAGTCTCGTGGTAGGCGCGCGCCATCAGGTCGCTCGAGGCCTTCGAGGCCGAGTAGGGGCTGTTGGGCGCTATAGGAGTCTCTTCGGTGAAGAGTCCCGTGGGGCCGAGAGAGCCGTATACCTCGTCGGTGCTGACGTGGACGAAGCGCGTGAGCTTATGCTTCTTGGCGGCTTCGAGCAGCGTGAGCGTGCCCTGCACGTTCGTTTGCACGAAGATGCCCGGATCGCTGATCGAGCGGTCGACGTGGCTCTCGGCGGCGAAGTGGACTATCGCGTCCGCCTTGGCGGCCAGCGAATCGACGAGCGGCGCGTCGCAGATGTCGCCGTGCACGAAGCGGAAGCGCGGGATCGATTGCAGATCTTCCAGGCTCGCCAAATTGCCGGCGTAGGTGAGCGCGTCGAGCACCGTCACCTCGTGCTCGGGGTGCTCGTTGAGCAGCATACGGACGAAGTTCGAGCCGATGAAGCCGGCGCCGCCGGTCACGATGATGCGCAAGGGAACGTCCTCCTGTCGGGGCTTGGCCCGTGCCATTCCTGACGGCCGCATGGCCGCTGGTGCCCATTCTACCGGATGCGCGGAACCGGGTACCGTTCAGAATGGCCAAAAGGCTTGTACCCGGCAGCCGAACGCCGCATACCGAGCCGGCGAGGCCCTACGAGGGCTGCATCGCGCCCTGCGGCATGGGGGCCAGGTGGATCGACAGCGTCAGATGCTGACTGTCGCGCAGCACGTCGACCTTGACCGTGTCGCCGATGCTGCGGTCCGTCAGGTAGCTGAGCAGATCGCGGGCGTCGTGCACGGGGCGGCCGTCGATGCCGACGATGCGATCGCGCGGCCGCAAGCCGCCGCTCGCCGCCGGACCGCTCGAGACGATGCCCATCACCAGCACGCCGTTCTTGTCCGGCAGGTCGCGAATCGAGATGCCGAGCCAGGGATGCTCGACGTGGCCGCGGGTGCGCAGCTGCGACACCACGTTGTTGATCGTCCAGGCGGGGATCGCGAAGCCGATGTTCTGGCCGCGGGCGGCGATCGCCGTGTTCATGCCGACCACCTGGCCCTGCATGTCGATCAGCGGGCCGCCCGAGTTGCCGGGGTTGATCGCGGCGTCGGTCTGAATGAAGTTCACGCGCTCGTTGATCGACACCTCGCGGTTCATCGCGCTGATGATGCCCACGGAGACGGTCTGCGAGAGGCCGAGCGGGCTGCCGATGGCGAGCACCCAATCGCCCACGCGCAGGCCGTTGCCGTTCGAGAGCGCCAGCGGATGCGTGCCGTGCGCATGAATCTGCACCAGCGCGACGTCCGTCGCCGGATCCGCGCCCACGACGCTGCCCTTGTACGTCTTGCCGTCCGAGGTCGTCACGGTGATGTTCTGGGCGTCGCGGATCACGTGATTGTTCGTGATGATGAGCCCGTTGCCGTCGACGAAGAACCCCGAGCCGACGCCCTTTTCCTCGTATTCTTCGGGCGTACCGTTGCCGAAGACCTGGGCGAAGGGATCCACCACCATGCCGCGCTCGATCGTGTCGATGTTCACGACCGCGGGCGACACCCGCTGCACCAGGTCGGCGATCGTGTTGCTGCCGACGATCGCCGGTTGCCCGTAGGCCGCGGGCTTCACCACGACCGGGTGTGAAACGGGCGTTTGCGCCTCGACCGGCATGTAGGCATGCTCGAGCAGCCCCCCGCCGACCAGTCCCAGCGTCATTGCGAGCGTATAAGCGAGAATCCGACGCATGTCTCCTCCCATCCGCAGTTGCCTGTTCGGGCGAATTGTAACAGACTGCTTAACAATTCGCCACCCCTGCCTGCTCCCGCGCGTTGACGCCATGGTATAATCGGGATCTGGTGGCTGGGTCCCACGCGGCGTGGCGCCGTGAACTTCGCTAGGCCCGGAAGGGAGCAACGATAAGCGGAATGCCGCGGGTGTTGTGGGGAAGCCCGGTCACCTTGAGTTTGAAGCCGCCCGGTTCGCCGGGCGGCTTCTTTTTCTGAATTTGGCGCAAGCTTAAGCGCAAGATAAGAAATTTTCGTCATGACAGCCCGATAACACGCTTGTGAGATGGAGGTCGTCATGCCCAACCCCGTGAACGTTCCCGCGAATCTGCAGCCCACGCTCTCGAACACGCAGCTCGCGAGCAAGCTCGTCAAGCAGCAGCTGATGCCCCCCGGCAAGATGGACCGCGATCTCCTGTCCCTGTCGGTGGCGGACCAGGGCAACGGCCTGTTCAATTTCGAGTCCGACATGGTCAAGCGCAATCCCTATGGCGAGGCCAATTTGTTCCATCAGAGCGGTACGGTGGACCTCAAACAGAAGCTCGTTTCGGTGCTCGAAGATACCTTCAAGCACATCATTCCGCGCTGATTTCCCGGTTTCTCCTTTCCTGCATGCTACCTGCAAACCGCCCGGCCGTATGGCCGGGCGGTTTTGCGATTCGTCCCGATGTCACTTGGCAGCAACCCGCGCGCGACTTATGCTATTCGGCACGAGGGCTCCGAGCGTGAAAGACTACTACCAGGTGCTGGGCGTCGCCAAGAACGCCGACGAGGCCGAGATCAAGCGCGTGTTTCGCAAGCTCGCGCGTCAGTATCATCCGGACGCCAATCCGGGCGATGCGTCCGCCGAGGCGCGCTTCAAGGAGGTCTCGGAGGCCTACGAGGTGCTCTCCGACCCGGACAAGCGCAAGCAGTACGACATGCTGCGCACGAACCCGTTCGCCCGAAGCGGCATGCACCGCCAGGCCGGGCACGATCCCTACGGCGGCATGGGCGGCGCGGCCGGCTTCGGCGGGCTCGACGACATTCTGCAGACGCTCTTCCGCAACGGCGGCCAACCGCGCACGGCGCGCGGCGAGGACGTCGAGGTCGAGGCCGAGATCACGCTCGAAGAGGCCGTCGCGGGCACGAATTTGACGCTCGCCGTGTCGCGTCCGCACGGCCAGAAGAAGCTGCGCGTGCCGATTCCGGCCGGCGTGGTGAGCGGCACGCGCGTGCGCGTGGCGCGCGAGGGCGACCCGGGCTCGCCGCCGGGCGATCTCTTCGTCAAGGTGACGGTCAAGCCGCATGCGCGCTTCACGCGCGAGGGCGACGACCTGGTTCTCGATCTGCCCGTGAGCGTCTTCGATGCCTTGCTGGGCGCCGAGTTGTCGGTGCCGACGCTCGACGGCGAAATCAAGCTCAAAATTCCGGCGGGCACGCAGGGCGGCAAGACCTTTCGGCTCAAGGGCAAGGGCGCGCCGCGGCTCAAGGGGGGCGATCGCGGCGCGCTGCTGATTCGCGTGCGATTGATGCTGCCGCCGCACGTGCCCGAGGCGGATCTGCCGCTCTGGCGCGAGCTCGCGCGCCTGGAAGCCTTCACCCCCAAGCCGTGAGCTTACTTGCCTGCTAGGGTACAAGGCGTAGGTTCCAATCGAGGTCCTGCCTTGTACCGCCGTTTTTTCACGACCCTGCTGCTCGCCACGCTCGCCGTTCCAGCCGATGCCACCCCCGCGCCGCACGCCCAGGTGCCGATCGTTTATACCGCGATGCTCGGCGGTCTTGACGCGGCTTACGTCACGCTCAACGAGAGCCAGTATCTTTACGGCGACACCGATGTGGCCGCGAGCGGCATTGACGTCGACCAGGCGGTACTGCGCCATGGCGACTGGGTCATGTGGTCGGCGGGCCACCCGCTCGAGCCGGCGACGGCGAGCGGGCTCTTCGCGCAAGGCGGGCTGCGCGTGCAGCCCGGCGGTCAGTTGGTACCCGAGTTGCGCTCGGACTACATCAGCGCGTTTCAGGAGCCCGACGCGCAGCGCCCCTGGCTCGTCCGATGGCTGGTCGATCGCATCCGCCAGGACGGCCGAATGCCCGACGTGCGGTTCACGACGGGGCGCCTCTTTACGGCCGTCGGGCCCCATGGCCAGCATGTGTTCATTCTCAGCGACGACGGCAGCACGCCACGCGGCGATGCGCTCAAACAGCCGTACGCGTGGCACTGGGCCAGCCGCGACAGCGCCACGTTGACGCGCAACCTCCACACCGGCACGATCGACCTCTTCGGCAACCAGCTGGGCGGCGCGGCAAGCCGGGTGCTGGCCTCGGCGCAGGCCGCGCAATCGCATGCGCTGCGCGTGGACCTCGGCGGGCTGCTCGCACCGGACGCGAGCAACGACGAGATCGATCGCGTCGCGGGGCTGCATCTCGATGCTCTGGTGCCCTGGGTCGACGAGCTGCAAATGCCCCACGACGCGCTGGTTCGCCTGTCGCAGCGCGCCCCTCTGGTGGCGGCCAATTTGACGCCGCCCGCGGGCGTCCAGCTGAAGCCTTACGTCATCGGTGAGCGCGACGGCCGTCGCATCGGCATCATCGGCCTCGCGGACACGGATCGTCTGCTCGATACCGGGGCGCTCAACGCGCGTGCCGGGTGGCATTGGAAGAGCCCCGCCGAGGCCCTTCGGCCCGCGCTGGATGCGGTACGCCAGGAGGGCGTCGATGCCGTGGTGATCCTGACCAATCTCGGCGAGAGCGACCTCGCGGAGCTGCGCCGGCAGACGACTGGAATCGCGGTGATCGTGGGGTGCCATCCCGAACACACGGAGTGGCGCTACCACGAGCGCTTCGAGCCTGCCGATCCGCAGAGCACGCGTGACGGGGAACCCTGGCTGGTTGCCGGCGTGCGGACCGAGCAAGTCGGACGGCTCACGCTGGATTTCGGCGCCCGAGGCTTGCAGGCGGTCGACAACGACGTGCAGCGCGCGACCGATCGGGAGGTGCCGGTCGCCGACGCGGCGCGCTCCTGGAGCCAGCGCGAGGCGCGCCTGGCCTTTCTGGCGAAGCATCGCGAGGCCCTGTTGCCGGACTTTCGGGATCTGCTCGCGATCGCCCCCAAGGCCGGCGTCTACAAGGACACCGAGTTCGACGAGTACAACCAGCCGCAGTGGTCGCGCCTCGCGGCCAGCAGCCTGCGGCGCGAGGCGGGCGCCGAGATCGCCATCGTGCCCAAGCTGGACGGCGGCTCGATTCTCGAAGGCGCGGTGCCGGAATCGACCGCCGAGGCCTGGTTGTCCAACGAGCATCTCGTCAGCGCCCAGCTGACCGGCAAACAGATTCGCATGCTGCTCGACGCCGAATACCTGGTGGCCGCCGGCGTGGATGCGGCCAAGGCCAAGGTCGGTGGGCGCAAGCTGGAGGACGACGAGGTCTACCGCGTGGTGACGACGGCGCGGATCGCGCACAGCGAGGGCTATCGCAGAGCCTTCCAGGATGCCGATGCGCGTCCGCTCGCCTTGCAAGGCGGCCGCCTGGCGCCGACGGCGGCCGGAGCGACGACCCTGCACGACGCGGTGCTGGCGCGCCTCGTCGGATTGAAACAGCGCTACGGCGGCTTCACGGCGGACTACTGCAAGGCGCTCGTGAGCATGCTGCAAGACGACGGCAGCGCGATCGCCCCGCGCTGGGTGCTGACGGTGAAGCCCCTCGAAGGCACGTTCCAGGCGTTCCGCGCCACGAGCCGCGACGAGTTCGGGCAGGTGCGGGACTCGAACCTCAACAACGCCAACAGCACGCTGATCGGCGGCAAGGGCAAGGTGTCGATCGCCTACGAGGCGGCGTCGATCGACTGGGAGAACACGATCGTTTCGGCCTATCAGCGCGAGGAGCTGGACAGCGCGAGCGGTCCCAGCGTGCAGGAGCCGGACAACAATCTGGCGCTCGGCACCGAGCTGCGGCTCAAGGTCTTCAAGCTCGACATGCCGGGGGACACGATGGATCTGGTGCCGTTCGTGAAGGGCAACTACGTCACGCAGTTCACGCCGACGATCGATGCCTCGACGGGCAAGGCCAACCCGCTCGAGCAGGAATACGACGGCATCGGCGGCGTGGTGTTGCAGCCGGGCGGGTGGTTCAAGGAATTGCGGCTGGGGGCGATCGCCAAGCGCGACGTGGATCGCCCGGGCGTGCAGGCCGGCGGCGAGCTCGAAACGAAGTTCAAGCAGTCGCTGGGCCCGGCGGACTTCACGCTGGATCTCGATCTCAAGCAGTACCTTCCGACCACGCAGGACACGCCGGCGGACATCGGCTTTCTGGGCGAGTGCCAGCCGGCGTTCGAGTTCCCGCTCTGGGGCGGGCTGTCGCTCAGCGTCGGCGCCGACGCCTACGTCTTCAACGGCAAGGTGCCCCAGACGCAGGCCTACGGCCTCGCGATCACGCCGACGATCGGATTGACCTACAACGCGACCTGGAAACCTCAGGTGGGATTGCTGTATTAGGGAACTCACGCTTGGTGTGATCCGTCTGACACTCGTGCCGTGAGGATCGCCCGCGTGCGCCGAAGCCAACCGTGGTAAAATGAGCCTGAAATCGGCCTCGGCCGCACGATGGGAGGGTTTCCGCTTGATGAGAGCGCAAGACGTCAACAACTCGCTGCGCAGCGTGCCGCTCTTCGCGGATCTCGACGAGGCCGAGCTGGCCCAGCTGGCCCAGCTTTGCCGGCCGCGCGCGATTTCGCGCGGCAACGTGATCTTCTACGAGGAAGATCCCGGCACGAGCGGCTACATCATCCTCTCGGGCAAGGTGAAGATCGTCGTGAACGCCGACGACGGCCGCGAGCACATCCTCGGCATGCTCGGCGAGAACGACTTCTTCGGGGAGATGTCGCTGCTCGACGGCGAGCCGCGCTCGGCGACGGCGATCTGCGTCGACGACGTGCAACTCGTCATGATCCAGCGCGACGAGTTCTGGCGCTTGCTGCGCAGCACGCCCGAGATTGCCTTCAAGCTTCTCGTCACCCTCTCCCAGCGTCTGCGCGCGGCCGATCGCAATATGGAGAGCCTGGCTTTCCTCTCGGCGCCCGGCCGCGTGGCGCGCTTGCTGCTCGAGCTCGGCCAGAACGGCGAGCGCAGCCCGGAGGGCCTCACCTTCACGCACAACATGACCCGCCAGGAACTGGCGAGCCTCGCCGGCACCAGCCGCGAGACGCTGACGCGCGTGCTGATGGACTATCAGGACCGCGGCCTCATCGTGCTCGACAAGAACCGCCTCACGCTCAAGAACGAAGACAAGCTCCGCGAGATGATGGTCTAGCCATCGGAAGGAAGATCCCACCATGTTCAAACCCGCCCTCCGTGTCTCCGCAACCCTCGCCGTCACGCTTCTCGCCGCCTGCACGCTGCCGAACGGCACCTACGTGGGCGGCGGCCCGCTGCCCTTGACCGCCCTGGGCGTCACCCAGGTCGATCCGGCGACGCAGAAGGTCTCCTCCGAGGCGATGCTCAGCTGGAACTCGGCCCTGAGCGCCAAGACCTACGAGGTCATCCGCCAGCTGGCGACGGGCACCGCGAAGGTGGTCACGACCACCTCGAACACGAGCTACACGGACAGCTCGCTCGACGTCGGCATGGCCGCCAGCTTCACCGTGCGGGCGCTCTCCGGCGATCAAAAGGAGCTCACGACCTCGAACCCCGAGCCCGTGGCGATTCTCAAGCAACAGGTCGGCAAGCCGACCGGGCTGCAACCCGCGGACAAGGCGACCATCAACGTGGGCGACACGCCGACCTTCAGCTGGTCCGCCGTGTCGGGCGCGAACTGGTACTACGTGACCGTCACCAACGGCGCGAGCGGCAAGGTGGCCTGGAGCGCGTTGACGGACAATACCAGCCTGAAGTTCGGCGCGGACAGCACCGTGAAGCTGGACAAGTTCACGACGATTTTCCCGACGGGCTCGAACGAGAGCATCACGAACGGCATCGTCTATTCGTGGAACGTCGAGGCGATTCGGGGCGACAACAGCGATCTGACCAAGTTGACGGCGATCGACGTAAACCCGTCGACGACGCAGACTTTCAGCCAGGGCAGTTAACCGAACCAATCGCCAATACGTCGGTAGATACTTTGTTATCTGCCGGCGTTTTTGTCTTCGTACCGTGTACTTGAATCTCGTTTCCTGTGTGGGCTGCTCGTTACATTTTGATGGTGACAGCCAATCGTGCTCGCCTTCGCCGGTAAAGGAAGCCGGGACCAACCGCTTCAGTTTGCACGCCGTCAACGATGCAAGGCGTCGTTTCTCGCGAATGACCGAGCGTCCTGGCGAACCTAATGCGAAGCGTGTTGCTTGTCGATAGGTCTCATGTTGATTCCCTGACGGGCGATGGCTACGGCGATTGACGGTGCCCCGCAGGGAGGTTTTCAGCAGCCGGGGGCGAATTGATCTCAAACCAATCCACATCCCCACGCTACGAGGCGCTGGACTCGCTGCGGGGCCTTGCGGCGCTCGTTGTGTGGGGCTATCACCTGACGATACTGCCCCACTCGTCCTTCTGGGATTATACGCCGTTCGCATGTGGCCTTGAGGCCGTGCGATTGTTCTTCGTTTTGTCTGGGTTCGTGCTTGCCCTTCCCTTTCTCGACGGCCCGGTTTCCGCCCCTGGATTCCTGGTCAAGCGTGTCCTGAGGATCTACCCGGCCTACTTGGCGGCGCTCGCTCTGGCGGTGATACTTCCTGGACTTTGCTTGGTCGCGTCCGGGAAGCCCTGGCATTTGCCGAGCTTGGGGTTACTAGGGGCGTACGCGGAGCTGATTGGACCCGTGGGGGTGTCCGTCCTGCCCGTCGCCTGGTCGCTCGTCTACGAGATGCGCATCTCGCTCGTGTTTCCTTGGCTGATGCGTGGCTATCTGAAGTCCTCATCGTGGACTTGGGCGGGCGCGGTTATTCTGGCTTTCGTGTCGGGCGCGGTTCTCGACCGCTGGCTCATCCGCATCGGCGCGCCGGATACTTTTCCGATCGGTTTGATGTACATGGGAATGTTCATGATCGGGATATCCCTGGCCCGCCACCGCGATCGTCTGGCGAATTGGTGGAGCGCGCGGCATTTCGCCTGGCGCCTGCTGATCCTGCTCGGTGGCCTGTTGATGTTCACCTTCAGCTTCCGGATCGTCGATCACCTGACTTACGACGTTGCCGGCTTGCTCCTTAAAGAAGCGCTCGTGACATTGGCGGCAGCCATCTTCGTGGTGGCGGCATTGGCACCGGGGCGATTCAAGCGCTTCCTGGGCTTGGCGCCGCTACGTTTCCTGGGACGTATCTCTTACAGTTTCTATCTGCTCCATATTCTGACGATACACTTTTTTGCTTACTGGAGTCCCTTCCATCTTGGAGCGCACCCGCCGATTGTAGTCGCTTGCTCTCTGTGCACGAGTTTGCTTCTGGCTACGTTGTATTACTACTTGTTCGAGCGACCTGGCGTGTTCTTGGGCCGCCGGCTAGCGGCGCGCATTCAAACACTTGAACGCCATATGACCCCGATGCAAACGAAGGGTTCCCTGGAGACTTAGGGCGCGTCTACAAAGGTTGGTGGGGCACCTTAGGCTTTTGCAAGCCCCTGCAGAAGCGGCGATCGCCCCGGCGCGCCTGGCAATACCGTGGCAAGTTGCTGCTCGTTCAGTGCGAGGTGTTCAGCCAAGACCTCGGTCAACACTTGCCGGAAGTCCATCGTGATCGCGAGATCTCGCCCTTGATATAGCCGGCTGTCTGTCAGCCCCGGCCAATCGCCGTAGATTCTTTTCCCTTGCACGCGTCCTCCGAGCGCCCACATGACGTTGCCGTGTCCGTGGTCGGTACCCGCGTTGCCGTTTTCGCGAAACGTTCGACCGAACTCGGACATCACCAAAATGGTCGTGTCTTGATACGTGTCTCCGAGGCCTTTCACCAACGTCGAAAGCCCGTCGGCCAATGGCCGCAGATGCCCCGCGAGCTGCCCATGAACGGCGCCCTGGTTCACGTGCGTGTCCCAGCCGCCGAGGTCCATGAACGCGAGCTGTATGCTCGGATCGCGCTGGATCAAGCCGGCGAGTTTTTGGGCTTCCAGCGAGAAACCAAGGGGCGATGGCGCGCCGTGGTCGGCGATTTTTTGCTCTTCGTCCAGCGCGTCTAGCTGCTTCAGCAACTCCTCACGCTGCGCGCTACCCTTCTGGTAGGCCACGCTGAGCGGGTCGGTGCCCTGGTACATGCGCGCGAACGCTTCTTTGATGGCCGGGCGGTCAAGCGGGAGCTTGCGCGCGGCATCCTTTCCGAGGGACAGGTTCGCCACGGGAATCGGCCCGGAGAAGATACGCGGAATCGTCTCGCCCACGCTCACGCCCTGCGTCGGCGTGTGGGTGCCTGGCAGCACGGCGAGCAGGCGGTTCAGCCAGCCGCCGGGCGTGTTCTTGTCGCCCGGGGTGCCGGACTCCATGTAGTCCTGCGCGTCGAAGTGCGATCGCGTCGCGTCCGGCGAGCCGCAGGCGTGCACGAAGGCCAGGCTGCCTTGCTGCCAGAGCGGCATCACGGCCTCGAGCGCCGGGTGCAGTCCGAAGCGGCCGTCGAGATCCAGCACGCCGTCCGTGCCGCCGGGGCGCGGAATCGCGATGGTCGGGCGCGCGTCGTAGTAGGCGGACTCGAAGTGCGGCACGACCACGCTCAATCCGTCGACGGCGCCGCGCAGAAAGAGCACGATCAAACGCTTGCGTGCAGGGCCCGGACCGCCGACGGCCCAGCCGCCCGTGCCGAGCGGGATCACGGTGAACAGGCCGAGCGTGGCGGCGGTTTTCAGGAATTCGCGGCGGTTCACGGGGCCTCCTAGCGGTGCATGAACTCGGGGCTGCCGAGCATCAGGGCGGCGCGCAAGCGGGGGGGCGCTTTTGCGATGGCGGCACGGGTCGTGGTCGAGAAAGGATCGCCCAGGACGGCGGCGATCGCGCCGGGTTTCGCCGGTTCGCCGCTGCCCTTGGCGAAGGGCATGCGGCCGCTCGCGAGCGCCACGCTGAAGCTCATGCGGCGCGCCATCGCGTCCGGGCTGAGCCAGGCCTCCTGGGTGTTCTTGTAGCCGTTCGGCGTGAGCATGCCGAAGAGCGGCTGGCCCAGTTGCACGAACTGGCGCTGGACGAGGCCGTAGTTCTCGACTTGCGTCTCGGTCGCACGCAGGGCCGAGAGAACGTACTGCTGAGGCGTCTTGAACTTCTCATCCTCGCGCGACCAAAACTCGGGGTTGTGGAACAGCGCGGCGAGCACGGCGCGGATGTCGCCGTCGCTCTGCAGATAGGTATTCGCGAGCGCGTCGACCAATCGCGGGGGCGGATCGTCCGAAACGAAGTATTGCGCGAGCTCGTAAGACAGGTGATGGGCCGTCGCAGGGCTCGAGGCCAGCATGTCGAGGGCCGTCTCACCCGCCTGTTCGCCCTGGCCGGAGATCGTCTTGCCGAGCAGCACCTGGTCGCTGTTGTCGTGACGCTTCGGATCGAAGAAGAAGGCGAAGCCGCCCGGTGTGATCACCGGGCGCCGCTCGAAGCCCCAGCCCGTGAGCAGGTGGGCGAGGGCGATCACGTCCTTTTGCGTATAGCCGCCGTCCACGCCCAGCGTGTGCAGCTCCATCAGCTCGCGCGCGAAGTTCTCGTTGATGCCCTTGAATTGGCCGCGTTTGACGCGCGGATTCGGTGCCGAGTTCTGCCAGTTGTCCAGGTAGAACAGCATCGCCGGGTGCTTGGCGACGGCGCCCAGCAGGTCGCGGAAGTGCCCGAGGGCATACGGGCGAATCGCCTGGTCCTCGTAGGCGCCAATCCAGTAGGAATCCAGGCCTTTGCCGGCGTAGACGTTGAAGTGATTGAACCAGAAGGCCGTCATCACCTCTTGAAGCTGGCGCGGACTTTCGAGCGCGCGGGCCAGGTGCTCCTCGGTGGCCTGGCGGAGAATCTCGCGGGCGCGCTGGCGCGCCTGCTTGCGGGCCGCGTCGAAGGCCTTGGGCTCCTCGCCCTTGTGCCGCAGCGGCGGCGCGAACTCGCGATAGAGCTCGTCCGGGCTCTTGCCGATCGTGTCCAGCGAGGCCAGCTCGGCTTTGAGGGCGTCCGGCTCCTGAAGCGTCTCGGGATGGAGCTGCTGGTCGATGTAGCGGTTCACCCCCATCTGCTCGACTTGCTGCAGATCGCCCGGGCGAGGGCCGTAGCCCAGGCGATCGAGCACGCGTTCCGCGCGCCACGCGTCGTCCGCCTGGGCGGGGGACAAGCCGAGCGTGAGCGACACGGCGACCAGACCGGTGAGCAGGGCGAAACGCGAGCGGCAATGCTTCATGGCGGGCTCCTGACGGCGGTGTGAGCGCGGGCGACGGCTCGTGTCATGTGCCCAAAAGCAAGCGCCCGTAACGGAGGTTCCGATGGTCTCTTTGACGCGCGCCTCGCCCGTCCGGTTCCACGATGAGCAAAAAAAAGAGCCCCGCCGAGGGCGGGGCGAGAACGAGGCTTAGTACGACACTTGCGGCGCCGGATCGCCGGCGAGCATGTGCTTGATGGCGTGCACGATGTCGTCGAGCTGGGACATGAGGTCGTGCAGCGCGTGCGTGTAGTCCGAGGCGCTGGTGTTCATCACGAACTTCACGACGATCGGCACCAGCCACTTCAGCAGGAAGCCCATCGGCAGATAGCCGACCAGCGCCTGGCCCATGCCCGTCACGACGGCCTGGATCGCGTCGTGCTTGTTGAAGTCGTGGCGGTGCGTGAACCAGTACACCGCATAGGCCTTGGCGCCGGCGAAGGCCACGTCAAGGGCGATCGGCAGCAACACGAGCGGCGCGAACTTGATTTGCGAGGAGGTCGCCTGGGCCGTGAGCGTGGCGTAGGAGACCTGGACCGACACGCCGTCGGCCGTGATCGTGACCTGTTGCGTGCGCGGCGTGGCCGTGAAGTCGTAGCGCGTCGTCGAATCGCCGCTCTCGATCGTCACTATCGCCCCGTTGCGGGTCACGCGATCCGGCGCCTGGTTCTCGACCGATTTCGCGAAGGACGTCGCGAGCGCCGTGGCGCTGCTCGAACGGAGGGCCATGCCCGCCATGCCCGTGACGCCCGGCTGCGCCGGAGGAACGAAGGCCGCCTGGCCGCAGCCTGCGAGCATGGTGGCGACGAGAGCGAGCGCGATTCCGCGGTGCATCCGGGTCATGAGACCTCCTATGTAAATTAAGCTCTGGTTATCCAACTCCTAATCTTATCTTAACCAACCCCTGTCAGCTTGTAAAGAGCCCCTTGACACCGCACGCATGAAAAAAGCCGGCCGAGTTGCCTCGACCGGCTTGCTGCTTCGGTTTACACCTTGGCGAGCGACTTGAGCTTCTTCTCGACCTCGTCGATCACCTCGTGCATGCGCAACGGCACCGGCACACCCGCCTCGGTGAGGGCCTTCACCTTGGCCTCGGCCGTGCCCTTGCCGCCGCTGACGATCGCGCCGGCGTGGCCCATGCGCTTGCCCGGAGGCGCCGTGCGGCCCGAGATGAAGCCGATCACGGGGGTCTTCATGGTCTTGATGTACTCGGCCGCGATCTCTTCCATCGCGCCGCCGATCTCACCGGCCATCACGACGATCTCGGTCTCGGGATCGGCCTCGAACAGCTTGAGGCAGTCGAGGAACGTGGTGCCGATGATCGGGTCGCCGCCGATGCCCACGCAGGTGCTGATGCCGAGGTTGCGGCTCGACAGCTCGGCCACGAGCTCGTAGGTCAGCGTGCCGGAGCGGCTGATCATGCCGACGTTGCCGTCCTTGAAGATGTGCGCCGGCATGATGCCCAGCTTGGCCTCGCCGGGGGTGATCAGGCCCGGGCAGTTGGGGCCGATCAGACGGCTCTTGCTCACGAGCATGCGGTCGTAGACCTTGATCATGTCGTGCACGGGCACGCCCTCGGTGATGCAGACGACCAGCGGAATCTCGGCCGCGAAGGCCTCGAGCATGGCGTCGGCCGCAAACGGCGGCGGCACGAAGATGATGCTCGCGTTGGCGCCGGTCTTGGCGACGGCCTCGGCGACGGTGTTGAAAATCGGCACGCCGTTCGGGTCGGTCTGGCCGCCCTTGCCGGGCGTGACGCCGGCGACCACCTGGGTGCCCACCTCGATCATCTTGGCGGTGTGGAACGCGCCCTCGCGGCCGGTGATGCCCTGGACCAGCAGCTTGGTGTTTTTGTTGACGAGAATGCTCATTTTCGGCTCCTTACTTCAGACCGGCCAGGGAGACGACCTTCTGGGCCGCGTCCTGCATGCTGCTCGCAGGGGTGAACTTCGTGCCTTCGAGGATCTTCTGGCCCTCGGCCTCGGCCGTGCCGGCCAGGCGGACGACGACGGGCACGTTCAGATCCATCGTCTTGGTGGCCTCGATGATGCCCTTGGCGACTTCGTCGCAGCGGGTGATGCCGCCGAAGATGTTGATCATGATGCCCTTGAGGCCCGGCTCCTGGCGCACGACGTCGAGGGCGTTGCGCACCACGTCGGCCTTCGCGCCGCCGCCGATGTCCAGAAAGTTCGCCGGCTTGCCGCCCTCGCGCGAGACGACGTCGAGCGACGTCATCACGAGGCCCGCGCCGTTGCCGATGATGCCGATGTTGCCGCCCAGGTGGACGTAGGTGAGCCCGCGACGGCCGGCCTCTTCCTCCAGCTCGTTGCCTTCCTCGGATTCCTTCCAGCCGGCGAGATCCGAATGGCGGAAGAGCGCGTTGTCGTCGATCGTGATCTTCGCGTCGGCGGCGACCATGCGGCCGTCCTTGGTGACCGCGAGGGGGTTGATCTCGGCGAGGTCCGCATCGGTGCCGATCAAACACGCGTAGAGGTTGCGCAGGAAGCTCGTGGCCTCCTTGACGTACTTGCGATCGAAGCCGGCGCCGAAGATCAGGTCGCGAATCTGGTAGTCCTGCAATCCCACGGCGGGGTCGACCCAGAGCTTGGCGATCTTCTCGGGGGTCTTCTCGGCGACTTCTTCGATCTCGACGCCGCCCTCGGCCGAGGCCATCACGATCACCCGGCGGGCGTCGCGGTCCACGAGCATGCCGATGTAGTACTCGGTCTCAATCTGGATCGCCTCTTCCACCAGCACGCGCTTGACCGTCAGGCCCTTGAGGTTCATGCCGAGGATCTGCTGCGCGGCGTCGTAGGCTTCTTGCGGGTTGTTGGCGAGCTTGATGCCGCCGGCCTTGCCGCGGCCGCCCACATGCACCTGGGCTTTGATGGCGACGGGCTTGCCGATGTCCGAGGCGATCGTCTTGGCTTCGTCCGGAGTGTCGGCGACGCGGCCCTTGGTGGTGGGAATGTTGAATTTCTCCATCAAGAGCTTGCCCTGGTATTCGTGGATCTTCATTGAGCCGGAGTCTCCTTTGTCTAGTGGCGGGAGAGTTCGCTGTCCGCGTGGGGGCAGGGCTGCGTGAGCTCGAGGAGCACACCGCCCATGGATTTGGGGTGCACGAAGGCGATCAGATGGCCGCCCGCACCGATGCGGGGCGTCGTGTCGATCAGCTGGACGCCCGCCGCGCCAAGCTCCTCCAGTTTCTGCTGGATGTCCGTCACGCGCAGCGCCAGGTGATGGATGCCCTCGCCGCGCTTGGCGAGGAACTTGGCGATCGGACTGTCGGGGCTCGTCGGCTCGAGAAGCTCGACGCGGCCCGTGCCGTCGGAAAAGATGGCGGTGCGGACCTTTTGATCCGGCACTTCCTCGATCTCGGCGAGCGGCAGGCCCAGGGTGTCGCGATAGATGACCAGCGACCGTTCGAGGTTCTCCACGGCGATGCCGACGTGGTCGATCGGGCCGATGGTCCATTCGCTGAACATAACCCTCCTCCGAAGCCGCTAGTGCGCTTGAGCCAAGGGATTCTAGCACGCGCGGCGTGGAAGGGCCAGTTCCGCGTCAGCGTGCGTCGTTTCGCTCGAAGATGCTGACGGGGAAGCGATTCTCCGCGTCGGCGTCCGGCAAGCAAGCGACGAAGTGGTAGCCCGGCAGGGGTTTGGGCAGGTACAGGGCGGGGTCGCGAATCGTGCGGTAGGGGAAGTCGATCACGACGAATTTGGGCCGGTTCCGTTCGATTTCCTGCTCGAAGTCGAGTACCTCGGCGAGCGTGTAGTAGTGCTCGGTGAGCGGGCCCATCAAGGTGTAGCGCGTGGCGGCCGGGCGCGTGTAGAAGTTGTAGAGGCCGCCGAAGGGCATCGCGGCGATGGTGTCGTGGGCGTCGGTATGGGCCATGAGGTACTCGAAGATCGGGCTGTGGGCCAGTTTGGCGTCTGGATTGCCGAACGAAAGCCAAAGCTTCGGTGCTTGTCGTGCTTGGCACACGAAAAGCCAGGCGCCCGAGGCCACGAAGGTGAGCAACGCGAATAGCGGTAGGCGCTTGATGAGCGCGAACTGTGGCGCGGTCCATACGTCGAGGCTGCGCGCGGCGATCGCCGTCACGAACAGGAGCGGCAAGATCGCGTACTGGGCCGTGTGCACGGTGTCGCCGCTGCCCTTGAGCATCACGAGAGATAGCCCCGTTGCCAGCGCGCCGACGAGTGCCAGACGCCGCTCGTCGGCGCGCCACGGGACACGCGTGCGGAGGCGCCGATAAACGAGGCCGAGACCCCAGGCAACCGCGATCGCCGCGACGCCCGGCAGCAGGGCGTAGAGTGTGACGGCGTGGAACAGCGAGATGTACCAAGTCGGCAGGTTGACCCAATGCGGGGTGTTGGTCGCGATCTCGCCCGGCAGCATGGTGGCCCACTTGATGTCGTTGACGTTGCCGGGCGTTTTGTAGTGCGTGAGCGGCCAGACGAAGACGTTCACGTAGGCGGCGCGCAGCGCATGGTGCGCCGCGAGGTACGCGGCGCACGCAAGGAGCGGCGGCAGGGCGCCGGTCAGCACCGCAAGCGTCTGCATGAGCGCGGAACGCAGCGAACGCGCGCCCATCGCCCAGTCAGCGAGCGGCGTGGCCGCCAGAAAGAGCAACAGGGCCACGCCATCCGACTGCATCGTCAAGAGATCGAGGGCGCCGCAGGCGCCGGCGAGCCCCCACCACCGCGCGCCGCGGCTCTCCAGCGCGCGAAACAGGGCGTGCAAGGCGCCGAATAGAAAGACCAGCGTGATCCAATGGTGGCTGTAGCCGGGCCAGATGGGATAGAACACCACGCCGAGTGCGAGCCCGGGTATCGTCGCGCTCCAGGGGCCACAGCCGACGCGCCGCGCGAGGCCGTAGAGTTGCCAGCCGGCCAGGCACAGGCACGCGGCCTGTAATAAGCGCGCCTCCAACAAGCTGGGACCTGCCAGCCAATAGAGCGCCGCAGGTAGCCATGTGACCAGGGGCGCGGTGAATTCGAAGTAGTCCCGGTAGACGACCTGACCATGGAGCTGGCGCAACGCGCCGCTCAGCAGGGTGAACTCGTCCGGGCGGAAGTAGGTGGAAAACACGAACGGAACGAGCCAGACGCCCAAGATCACCAGCAGGGCAAACTCGCTGGCGAGGTGGCGTTTGGGCGTGTTGGAGGTATCGGAGTCGGCCATCGTGCTCGTTTCGTTTACCCGTTCGTTTGCCGCCTCAATCGCAATCGAAGGGCGGTTTCTGGCTCACAGGGATGGTTCGGAGACTCGCCCGAGGGCGAGCAGCGGCTTCGCGATCAGCAAGATTACCGCCAGTCCGCACGCGAGCAACGAGATCAGTCCGCCGAGCGCGAAGCTGGTCGGTCGATAGTAGAACCGCACGCGGTGCGCGCCGGCGCCGAGATAGACGGCGCGAAAGGCGACGTCGGCGGGACGGATCGCCGCAGGGACGCCATCGACCTCAGCGCGCCAGCCGGGGTAAGCGAGGTCGCTGAGCACCAACCAGGCAGGGCATTGCAAGGTGACGGCGGCGTCGACCGAGCCGTCGTCGCCACGGCGGATGCGCACGGGGCGCGGGGAGGCAGCATCGTCTCGCCAGTTCGGCGGAGCGCCCCCGGGGGATTCGATGAGCGCGCGCGCTCTGTAGCGCGCGGGCGTTGCGTCGAGGCGAAGGACGGCGGCGTTGAAGTCGCTCACGTAGTCGGCGGCCGAGACGGTGAAGGCGCGCGGCATTGCATGCGGGTTTTCGAAGAGCATCGCGCGCCCCTGCCGCATGAGGAGCGGATAGCCTCTCAACTCTCGCACTTCGGCGCGGAAGCGGTCGATCGCACCGTCGAGGTTCAGGTCCGGGCTCGCGAGCACGAGGTAGCGCACGCCGGCGAGATCGAGCAAGGTGGGGTCGAACGGGCCGTCGACGCCGAGCCAGCCCATTTCGTGTGGCGTACGCCCGAGCAGCTTCCGCATGTAGGCGACGTAGCGCTTGGGGTGAAACACTTCGTAGCTGTCGAGCGAGTCCAGCCCGTGCATGAGGTTGGTGTCGGGCAGCAAGCAGCGCAGACCTCCGGTGACGCGGGCGTCACCCGCGTGGGCTTCGAGGTAGTTCAGGATGGGCGTATTGGCGTAATCGAAGCGCGGCAAGGCAGGCGTCGCCGCGTTGGCTTGCCAGGCGAGGCCGAGGCTGGAGACGAGCAGGAGACTGGCGGTGGCCGCACGCGGCTTCCAGCGCAGGGCGGCGATCGCGACGGCGCAGGCGGGGGCCGTCACGAGGAAAACCCGGAAATCTCCGAGGTGCATGCGTTGGGCCTGCCACTGCAGCGCAACGGCGACAAGCGTCAGGGCGCCCCCGAAGACGACGCAAGCCGGCGCTTGCTGCGGGGTGGCGCGCAGACGCTCCAACCCGGCACCGGCGAGCAGCACGAGGGCCGTCACCAGGAGGGCCGAGACATAGTTCGAGTTCGGCGAAACGGGCAAGATGCTCAAATGCTGGCCAGGCGGGCAAGTCAGCAGGACGAGGGCCGCCACACTGCCGAGGGCGATCGCGAGGCGCCGCGCGGGCCGATCCGAGAATCCCCACGGCGCGAGCGCCAAAGGCGCCGCGCCGGCATAGTCGTTGAAGTTCATGAACTCCGGCCGCGCGTCGGGCGAGAACAGGTGTACGGTGAGCAATACGAACTTGGCCTTGAAGGTGTCTTGCGCGGTGACGGCGACGCGGTGGGCGACGTCGTAGAGGTAGCTGTCACTGTGGCGCACCAACTCGAAGAAGGGCAACAGGGTGAAGGCGTCGAAAGCCATCCCGAGCCCGCACGCTCCGACACAGGCGAGGAGGGTGCGCCAAGGCGCCTGCGCTTGCCTCACGCCGAGCAACACGGCGAGTACGGTGCCAGCGGCCGCCAGCACGGCGGGTTCCGGGTGCCCGAGCAAGCCGGCGAGTCCGATGGCGGCCCCGAACAGCACGGTGTTGCGGGCGCTGGGGGTGTCGAGCAGGGCCTCACCGGCCAAAAGCAGCCAGGGCAGGGCCACGAAGGTGCTCGTATCCGAGTACTGGACGTGGTAGATGAAGTTGCCGCTGAAGATGAAGCCGGTCGCGACGAGCACGCCTGTGCTCGCTTTCCAGCGGAAACGTCGTGCCAAAAGCAACATGCCCAAGGCGCCCAATTCGAGTCGTAGCAGCAGAAACCAGGCCTCGGCGATGCCGGTGGCGCCAAAGCCGAGGATCAATTTGAGCGGATTGAACGGAGCAGCCTGGCCGCTCGCAAGCAAGGGAACGCCGAAGCCGTTATGGGGCTGCCACAGCGGAAAGTGCCCCGCGCGCAACTGGCGCCAGGCGACGCTGTCCCAAGGCTGGTTGTATACCGCGGGCGTCGGGTCTTTGAATGCGAGACGCGAGGGACAGTTGTGCAACGGTCCATAGAGCGTGTCCATGTAAGGCAGCAGCCCCGCGCCGTCGATACTCTTGGCGCCGACGAGGCCCTGGGCATAGACCCCGACCAGCAGCGTGGTGACGAAGAGGAATGCCCAGAGCCAGCCACGGGAGCGAACAGCGGCGGGGGCGACGCCCGACGAGAGAGTCATACCCTCAGATTTACCCGCGCGAAGTTGGCGCTAACGGCAGGCCAAAGCGCACGCGGTCCAGCCGCACCAGCAGAAGCGCCGCGAACGCGGCGAACGCCAAGCTCACCCACAGGCCGAGGCGGAAGCTCCTGGGCGCGTAGCGGAAGTCTACGCGGTGTCGTCCGGCTGGAAGGTAGACGCCTCGAAAGGCCACGTCGGCCGGATAGATGGTCGCGGGGGCGCCATCGACCCGTGCTTGCCAGCCGGGATAGAAGGCGTCTGTAAGGATCAACCAGCCGGGCCGTGGCAATGTCGCTTCCACGCTGACGGATTGCGTGCCGTGCCGGATGACGCGAGCGGGGGTGATCGGGGCGGCAGTGTTGGCGTAGCCACGCGGCGCGAGGCCGCCCGGCGTCTCGATGAGGGCGTGGTCGAGCCAACGCGAAGGGGTCGCTGCGAGGCGGCGCTCAGCGCCGACGACGCCTTGGAGCGTGTAGTCTGCGGAGTACGCCACAAAGGCGCGCGGCATCACATCGGGGTTTCGGTACAGCGTCACGCTGCCTTGACGCATCACAACGGGATCGTGCGTGAGCCATGGCCGCAGGTGATCCAGGTGGTACCGGTCCGGCGCATCGAGCACGTACCGCACATTCGCCAGATCGAGCAGGGGGGCGCTGAATGGGAGCGGCCGCTCGCCGGGCGTCGGCACATAGAGGGCGAACAAGTTGCTGGCGGGAACCGACTTGCCCAGAAGGGCGCTCATGAACGCGGCGTAGCGCCCGCTGTGAAAAGCGTCCTCAGCGTCGAGCGAATCGATGCCGTAGACGACGTTGGTGTTGGGCAATAGCGCGGAAAGCCCGCCGGTGACCCGGAAGGGGCGCGGCTGGTCGGCCAGGTAGCGCAGAATCGGGGTGCTCGGGTAGGCGAAAGGCGGCTGCGGCGGGTTGGCGGTGTGCAGGCACCAACCGAGCTCGAGCGCGGTCACGCCCAGCATCGTCAACGCACGGGCCCGTGGCGCACGCACGAGCAATAGGGTCAGCGTGGCGATCAGCGCGGCGGCGGCGGCGGCTCGAAAGTCTCCGAGGTGCCGGACGGCCGCCGTGTGCGCAAGCCATCCGGACGCGAGCGTCAGGGTCCCGGCGCCGATTCCGGCGAGAATCACCTCCCTCCCCCAAGGCTTCGATTCGAGGCGTTGAAGCCCCCCGCCGGCCAGCAGGGCCACGGCCATCGCGATAAGAGCGGGCACGTAGCCTGCGTCGGGCGCCGGGGTGACGAGGGGCACGTAACGGCCGGGGTAGCCCAAAATCAAGAGCGTGACGGACACGGCGACGAGCGATAGGGCCGGCCGCAAGGCGCGTGAGCGCCAGCCGAGGGGTGCGAGACCGAGCGGCACGATGCCCGCGAAGGCGTTGAACGTGAAGGCGTCCGGCCGGGCCGTGGGCGAGAGCAGGTGCAGCCCCACTAAGGCCAGCTTGGCGCGGAAGCCGTACCAGCGCGCCGGGTTGGCCTGCTGGGGGTCGAACATGTAGCCATTTCCGTTGTGGACCAGCTCGAGGAAGGGCAGCAGCGTCACACAGGAAAGACCGATTGCCAGCAGGCAGGTTACCCCAAGGCAGGCCCACACGCGCGAGCCTTGCCGGCGCCGGGCGATCGCTCCGAACGCCACCGAAACGACGGCGCCCGCGGCCGCATACAGGGCCGCCTCGGGATGCCCCAGCGCCCCGGTTAGGGCGATTGTGGCTCCGAAGATCGTCGCATTCCGCGCATTCGGTACGTCCAGCATTCGCTCACCCGCCAAGAGTAGCCAAGGCAGCATCACGAGCGCATGGACGTCACTGTAGTGAAAGTGGTAGGCGAAGTTGCCGTTGCCCATGAATGCGACGGCGACGAGGGTGCTGGCGATCGCGCCGAGGCCGAGGGCTCTCGCGAGCAACAAGGCGCCGATGCCCGCGACCGCGAGCCGGGAGACCAAGAACCATGCCTCCGGCACCCCCACGGCGCCGCCCGCCAGCAACAACTTGAGGGGATTGAACGGCGCGGATTGTCCGCTGCCCAGAAGCGGCATTCCAAAGCCGTTGTTCGGATCCCACAGCGGCCATTCTCCGGCGCTGATCTCTCGCCAGGCGAGCGTGTCCCATGGCTGGTTGTAAGTCTCGGGCGTCGTGTCTTGATTCAGAATCGGCGAGGTGCACGGCACCTTGGGCTGGTATAGCGCATCCTCGTAAGGCAACAATGAGGCGCCGTCGATTCCGGCCGTGCCGACGAGCCCCGGTCCGAACACCACGCCGAGCATGGTGAAGAGCAGGCCGAGCGCTCCAAGCCAAGGGGCCAGGCGGCGCCAGCTGGGCCGTGGTGCGAGGGGGATGCCGGACATGCCTGTGAGGTACCCGCGGGGCCTCGCAGTATAACGGTGGGGGCACGGCGCTGGGGGGTATAGGAAGGCAGTCGACGCGGCCAAAATGGCTAGGTTGGAGACCGAGTCGCGGAGGGAAAAGGTGGAGGATCGTCCGACAAGTTCGCTGCGGCCAGGTTTCTCAGTGAGTTCGCGCGCGTTTTGGTTGGTGTTGGCGGGCTTGTTGGCAGCGACCGTGGCTTTTCCGCTGACGCAGTTCGTCATGACGGGCGGGCACATCTATTATCTCAACGGATTTGACGAAACCGCCTATCTTCAATACGACTACTCGCGGGTCATCCAGGGCATCGCGCGGCCCGGGCAATACCTCGTTACGCTGCTACACCAGGCCGGGCTCGCGGGCGGTCAGATCAACCTGCTCTTGGACCTCACGATGCCGCTGGCCTTCGTGCTCGCGGCGCGGGCGGTATTGCGGGGGCTAAACTGGAGTGTCGAGCAGGCGAACGGCGGTGCCTTGGCGCTGCTCGTGCTGCCCGAGTTGGCGCTCAGCTCGAACCCCCTCGTGCACCGCTTTTGGGCTTGGACGATGCAACATGGCCTGCGGTTTTGGTTCAACGTGCCCGACATGACGTCCTCGCCGTTCTGGCGATCGCCCGAGCCCCAGTTCTCGTTGCTGATGTTGGCGCTTGCAATTGGCCTGGCCGTGCGCATCCGGCGCTATTGGCCGGTCTATTTCGTGTTGCCCTTCATGTATCCTTTCATCGCGCTGCCGGCCGGTTTCGTGTTGTTGGCTTGCCATACGCGCAGCTGCTGGCCTTGGGGTGAGCGCTGGGCGACCGCCGGCCCCTTATTGTTCGCCTACGCGGTGCTCGGGGCGCTTTCTTGGGCGTACGGCGCTTTTTTCGTCGGGGCGACGACGCACCTCTTTCTCGTGCCGACGCACCTGCCGTTGTTCTCGTTGACGGGCGCGCTCATGCTCACCGTCTACATGGCGCTATGCCGCCGTTCCGAT
Organism: Oscillatoriaceae cyanobacterium; assembly: GCA_036703175.1. Lineage (GTDB taxonomy): Bacteria > Cyanobacteriota > Sericytochromatia > S15B-MN24 > JAQBPE01 > DATNPP01. Next base: position 7,967 of record DATNPP010000195.1, on the reverse strand, counting down.
GCCCGTTGGCGATTTTGGGGCCTCGCGCTCGCGCTGGCCCCCCTCGCCGTCAGCAACCACCAGATTTTGGCCGGCTATATCGCACAGCCCATCAATTTCGAGCGCTATGCCGGCGGCGTGTTGTTCGCCCTGATGTTGGTCACGGCGACGAAGCTGCCTGCCAGGGTATGGCAAGTGATCTTCGCATTCGCGATGGTGCTCTATTTGCGCGACGTGGTGTTGTCCTTTCGTGCGAACCAGGCGGTGTGCGCGGAGCTTCCGCTCACGCCCGCCTTGTTGCACGACCTGCGACGCGACCCCGATCGCGTGGTGGTCGATGATTTCGTGGTTTCCGGGGAGCTGAATATGCTCTATCCGCGCGAGGGATCGACAGCCCTCGGACTTGAGAAGGCAACCGCTCAATTCTGCGATCGCTACTTGGACGACTATCTGCGTATTCGGCGGCAAGTAAGACTGGACCACCCCGAGAGCCGGCGCTTGAAGTACATCCTCGCGGAAATGGACGACGGGTTCACCTATAAGGGCCTGGACGATCCTTACATTCGAATCGGACGCACGCCGAAGCCCAAGCCGCTCGATGATCTGGATGCGCGGGTGGCGAGCGAGCCGGCCCTGAAGCTCGACTATTTTTTCGTGCGGACGTCGCACTAGGTTGTTGTCGGAGTCCGTGGCACGCGCTTCGATTGAAGCGTGCAGTTGCCGCGGTTTCGGCGGGCGGCGCCCTGGGAAAAAGCAATCTGGGGGAATCAGGCGCCCGGACTCGCGCAGGCTCCTGCTCGGTGCGCGATGGAGACGAGGCGACCTTCCGGTGATACGTGGACGAGGCAATCGGTGTGACGATGGTCTTAGCCGATTGGGTTGTCAACAGCTACACTTCGGACAATCCAGCATCGAGAGGAAATCTTCGTGAAACAAATCCAGCTTCGTGGTCACGTCATGGGGGGGGCCTTGCTCCTTTTCGTGTCCCTCGCCGCCTGCACCAGCGGCACGCCTGATCTGCCCCAATCGTCAGACCAGCCGCTAATCGGCGCGACATCGCCCTCACCGAGTGCCTCCGCAGGCGATGCCACCAGCACGCAGGAGCCGAGCGCGGCGGGCTTCGATAACGAGTTTGATGGCTCCAGCCTTGATTCCACGCAATGGGCCGTCTTCTCACAGAGCGGGGTCGTGAGCGTCCACGACGGCTTGCTGGATGTGGTAACCCCGCCCAACGTGCGAAACTGTCCTTACATCGTCACCAAGTCGAACGTCATTCCCCAGGATGGCCCATTCTTCTTCGAGACCAAGTACACGCGTATGAGCCAAGGTCTCATCCCCGCGTTCTGTCTTGATTATTTGCCTGCACCGCAACCCAACGAAGCGCCCGTGACGCAGCCCTTCATGGCGCTGGCCACGAGCGGTTCGAACGTGATGTTGGTGTTCAACCTCGAGTCCGGGACGCGATCCTACGTCATTCCGAATGGCGCTGTCATTGGTGCCACGCACCGCATCCGCCTTGAAGACGACGGCTCCGGGAACTACCGTGCCATTGCCGACGAGACTGAGCTCGGCACTTTCCACTCCGATCGCCGGCCGATGAAGTTCTGGATCGGCACCAATCCGCCCAAGGACGTTGCCCCCAATATTTGGGCGCGAATGACCTTCGATTACGTGAAAGCGGCCCTCCTCACGGTGCCAGACCCCGCGATGCCGGCCTCCGGCGCGAGTTCAACGATGTAAGCGGCGGTCGGCAAGAGACTCCCGGCTTCTGCTCGGAGACCGGCAATCGGTTACTCCTTGACGCCGGGGGTAGCATTTCAGCGCCTTGTCGCGCGCGCCTGGGGCCGGGAGAATCGCCTCCTTTGGACCGGGCGCGCTTGAGTTTCTATCGATGGGTTCCGATAAAAAATCATGACCAAGCGAGTAGCGCATTTTGAATCTCCCGTCGCCGGGAAAAGTGCATTCGCAGTCCTGATTGAGAAGGAGCGCCCCATGCTCGAGCGGTCCATTCCCGCGCCTCCGGTCGGTGAGATCATCGGCCATCCACAGATTTCGGTCTTCCTGCCCGTCTACAACGAGGAAGACAACCTCCGCCCGCTGCACGAGAAGCTCACGGCCGCGATGGCCGGGCTCGGGCGCACCTACGAGGTCATCTTCGTCGACGATGGCTCGACCGACGCCAGTTACAAAGTGCTGTCCGAGATTGCCGCCGCGGATCCGCGCTGCAAGGTGATCCGTTTTCGCCGCAACTACGGCCAGACGGCCGCCATGTCCGCAGGCATTCGCTTCGCACGCGGCGAGATCCTGATTCCGATGGACGCCGATCTGCAGAACGATCCGGCCGACATCGCCGCCTTGATCGCCAAGCTCGAAGAAGGCTACGACGTCGTCTCCGGCTGGCGCAAGCAGCGCCAGGACAAGGCCGTCACGCGTAAGCTGCCGAGCATGGTCGCCAATCGATTGATCTCGAAGATCAGCGGCGTGCACCTGCACGACTACGGCTGCTCGCTCAAGGCTTACCGCCGCGAGGTGCTCAAAGACGTGCAGCTCTACGGCGAGATGCACCGCTTCATTCCGATCTACGCGAGCTGGGCCGGCGCGCGCGTCACCGAGCTGCCCGTGAACCACCTGCCGCGCATTCACGGCAAGAGCAAGTACGGCCTCAATCGTGTCTTCAAGGTGATGCTCGACCTCGTCACCGTGAAGTTCATGGGCACCTACGCCACCAAGCCGATCTACGTCTTCGGCGGCGCGGGCTTCTTCGCGTTCCTGCTGGCCTTTTTGTCAGGCTCGTACGCCGTCTACCTCAAGCTCATGCACTACGCGGACTTCATTCAGACGCCCCTGCCGCTGTTGACCGTGACGCTCGTCGTGCTGGGCGTGCAACTGCTGCTGATGGGCCTGCTCGCCGAGATGATCATGCGCACCTACCACGAATCCCAGGGCAAGGCGACCTACACCCTGCGCAACGTGCTGAACGTGGAAGACTAGCCCGTGTGCGGCATCACCGGGTTCTTCTCGCTCGATAACGCGCCGCGCGGTGAGCTCGCGACGCTGAGCGCGATGTGCCGGGCCATGGTCCATCGCGGGCCGGACGACGAGGGGCTGCGCCTCGACGGGCCAGTCGGTCTCGGCATGCGCCGGCTCTCGATCATCGACGTGGGCGGCGGCAAGCAGCCGATCGCCAATGAGGACGGCACGGTCTGGGTGGTCTTCAACGGCGAGATCTACAACTATCCCGCGCTCCGCGAGCGGCTCGAGGCGCGCGGCCATCGCTTCGCCACCGGCTCGGACACCGAGGTGATCGTGCACCTGTACGAGGACCACGGCGAGGACTTCGTACAGCATCTCAACGGCATGTTCGCGATCGCCCTCTGGGACGAACGGCGTCGCAAGCTGATTCTGACGCGCGATCGCCTGGGCGAGAAGCCTCTTTATTACGCCCAGGTGGGCCAGGAGCTGCTCTGGGGTTCCGAGCTCAAGTGCCTGCTCGCGCATCCGGCCTTGAGCCGGCGCCTCTCGCTGCCGGCGCTCGCCCGCTATCTGCAGTTCGAGTACGTGCCGGCGCCGCACGCGATTCTCGAGGGCGTGCACAAGCTGCCGCCGGCGCATCTGCTGGTGGCTGAGAACGGATCGTGGCGCGTTTCGCCATACTGGCGGCTCGACCTCACGCGCCGCGAGCCCGTGCAAGACGAGCGCGAGGCGATCGCCGAGCTCGAGACACGCCTCGCCGAGGCCGTGCGTATGCGCTTGCTCTCGGAGGTGCCCCTCGGCGTCTTTCTGTCCGGCGGCATCGATTCGAGCACCATCGCGGCGCTCGCGGCGCGCGAGGTGCCCGGCAAGCTGCAGACCTTCGCGATCGGCTTCGAGGATCCCTCGTTCGACGAGTCGGCGCACGCGCGATTGGTCGCGCGGCACATCGGCGCCGAGCATCACGAGGAGATCCTCTCGCCCGCGCGCTTGCTCGAACTGGTGCCGCGGCTGACCGAGCTGCTGGACGAGCCCTTCGGCGACGCCTCGGTGATGCCGACGTATCTGCTCTCGGCGTTCGCGCGCCGGCACGTCACGGTGGCCCTGGGCGGCGACGGCGGCGATGAGCTCTTCGCGGGCTATCCGACGTATCAGGCGCAAAGCCTGGCGGGCGTCTACGACGCGCTGCCGGGGCCGCTTCGGGCGCTCGTCGGCGGTGCGGGAAGGGCGATCGCCAACCGACTGCCGGTCAATCCGAACAATTTGAGCCTCGACTTCAAGCTCAAGCGCTTCGCCAACGGGCTCGATCGCCCCCATCTGGAGCGGCATCTGCAATGGCTCGGCTCGTTCTCGCCGGACGCGCAGCGATCGCTGTTGACGGCGGAGGCGCGCGCGGCGATCGCCGAGGACGACCTCTACGACCAGCACCGCGCGGTTTGGGGCGCGAGCGCCGAATGGGATGCGATCGCGCGCTATCTGCACCTCGACGCCGTCACCTATCTGCCGGAAGACATCCTCGTGAAGGTCGATCGGGCCTCGATGGCGACGAGCCTCGAAGCGCGCGCGCCCTTTCTCGATCACACGCTCGTGGAATACATCGCCGGCTTGCCGAGCCACTACAAGCTCAAGGGCAAGCGCACCAAGCACGCCCTCAAGGAGGTCGCGGCGCGTTACTTGCCCGAAGCGATCCTCAAGCGCCCCAAGAAGGGCTTCGGCATTCCCGTGGCGAAGTGGCTGAAAGGCGAGCTGCGTTCGACCATGCTCGATGCTTTCGCGCCCGAGCGGCTGCGCGAGGCGGGCATCTTCGAGGTGCGCGAGGTGGAACGCCTCGTCCGGGAGCACCTGGCGGGCACGCACGACCACCGCAAGCTGCTCTGGACCATGTTGATGTTCGAGTTCTGGCGCGAGGCATATCTGACCCGGCCGTTGCAAGCCGCCCGTGCCTGAGGTCGCCGGCCGCTCCAATCGCGGCCGGATGACGGGTATATTGGGAGTCCAAGGAGATCCGATGCTCGAACAGCGCATTCCGAAGGCCAACGGGCCGATTCTCGTGACCGGCGGCGCCGGATTCATCGGCAGCCATCTGGTCGATAGCCTGCTCGCGGACGGCGAGCGGGTGGTCGTCGTCGACGATTTCAACGATTTTTACGATCCGGCGATCAAGCGGGAGAACGTGCGGACGCATGTCCAGCACCCGCACTACACCCTGATCGAAGGGGACATTCGCGACGCCGACCTCATCGAGCGCCTGTTCGTCGAGCACGGCTTCGGCCGCGTCGTGCACCTCGCGGCCCGCGCCGGGGTGCGGCCCTCGTTGAGCGAGCCCTACCTCTACGAGTCCACCAACATCACGGCGACGCTCCATCTGCTCGAGGCCTGCAAGCGGCATGGCGTCGACAAGTTCGTCTTCGGATCGAGCTCGAGCGTCTACGGCATCAACGAGAAGGTACCTTTTGCCGAGGCCGATCCGATTCCCGCGCCGATCAGCCCCTACGCGGCCACCAAGGCGGCCGGCGAGCTGTTCTGCCACACCTACGCGCACCTTTACGGCCTGCGCTGCGTGTGTTTGCGTTTCTTCACCGTCTACGGCCCGCGCCAGCGGCCGGATCTCGCGATTCACAAGTTCGCGCGCCTGATTGCCGAGGGCAAGCCGCTGCCTTTCTACGGCGACGGCTCGACCGAGCGCGACTACACCTTCGTCGCGGACATCATCGCCGGCGTGCGGGCCGCGCTGGCCTACGAGAAGACGCCTTACGAGGTCTTCAATCTGGGTAACTCGCGCACCATCTCGCTCGCCCAGCTCGTCTGGACGCTCGAGTCGGCGCTCGGCCAGAAGGCCATGCTCGATCGCCAGCCGATGCAGCCGGGCGACGTGCCGCGCACCTACGCGGACACGACCAAGAGCCGCGCACTGTTGGGCTATGCGCCGGATACGCCGTTCGAGGCCGGCATTGCCGCGTTCGTGGAATGGTTCCGCGCGACGCGTGACGCCCGAAGCTTGGCGTAAAGTTCGCGCAGGACCTGTCGAGAAAGTAGAGTAGACATGCCCCAGCAAGGAGATGCGCCCTTGAGCACGACCGCCGTCGCTCCCCAGACGATCGCCACCGGCACGCAACACGAGTTCGGCAACGAGTGGGACTGGTACCGCGAGATTCTGCCGATGCACGAAGAGCAGTTCCGGCGCTGGATTCAGCCGCTGACGCCGGAGTTCTTCGCGGGCAAGAGCTTCCTCGACGTCGGTTGCGGCGTGGGGCGCAACAGCTACTGGCCGTTGAAGGCCGGCGCGTCGCGCTGCCTGGCGATCGATTACGACGAGCGCACGGTCGCGGTGGCCAAAACGAACCTCGCGTCCTTCGAGAACGCGGAGGTGCGCTTTCAGTCGGTCTACGAGCTCGATCTTCAAAACGAGCTGGACATCGCCTTTTCAATTGGCGTCATTCACCACCTCGCGGATCCGCGCCAAGCCGTCGAGCGCATGGTGACGGCCCTCAAGCCGGGTGGGTCGCTGATCCTGTGGCTCTACGGCCACGAGGGCAACGAGCGCTATCTGGCCGTGATCGATCCGCTGCGCCGCTACGTCACGAACAAGCTGCCGCCGCCTGCCACGCGCTGGCTCGCGCGGGCCATGACCGTCGTGCTGCGCGGATATCTGCAGCTGCCGCATCGGAAGCCCTATCTGCAATTGCTGCGGCAGATGACGTTCCGGCACCTCGAGGCGATCGTCTTCGATCAGCTGATTCCGAGCATTGCCCACTACTGGCGCAAGGACGAGGTCGAGCAGTTGATCGCGGGCTTGCCTCTCACGAACGTTCGCCTCACGCACACGAACGGCATGAGCTGGACCGTGGTGGCGGACAAGGTTTCCTGATCCGCGCTTTTGCGGGCCCCACGAGGCATGCCTCGTGGGGCCTTTTTTTCGGCGCTTCGGCCGGTTTGGTCCGGATGCCGAGCCGACTTGGGCACTCCGCACAAGGAACTCGAAGCCAGGCTTGCCTATAGTGGACTGGCGGGGCTTGCTGGCCCCGCGGAGGAGGTCCGGTATGAGTGCGCCTGTGCTCTCGATCGTCATCGTCAACTGGAACACGCGCAATCTGCTGCGTGATTGCCTCTCGAGCGTACAGTCCGAAACGTTGCTGTCGCACGAGGTCTGGGTCGTCGACAACGGCTCGACGGACGGCAGTCCCGAGATGGTGCGCGCGGAGTTTCCGCATGTGCACCTGATCGCGAACACCGACAACAAGGGCTTCGCCGCGGCCAACAATCAGGCCCTGCGGCTCTGCCAGGGCGAGTACGTGCTGCTGTTGAACTCGGACACGCTCGTGCTCGACGGCGCCCTCGACAAGATGGTGGCCCATCTGCACGCGCACCCCGAGGTCGGCGCGCTGGGCTGCCGCTTGCTCAACGGCGACGGCAGCTTGCAGCCGAGCGCCCATCACTTCTACGGCACGTTCCGCTCGATCTTCGAGAATCGCCTCACGCAGGTGCTCTGGCCGCGTCGCCATGCGCGCACGCCCTTTTTGAGCTTCTGGGATCATTCCACGCTGCGCCATGTGGATTGGGTGACGGGCGCCGTGCTGATGCTGCGCCGGCGCGTGTTGCAGGACGTGGGGCTGCTCGACGAGCGCTTTTTCATGTACGGCGAGGAAATCGACTGGCAGCTGCGCATGCGCAAGGCCGGCCATCAGGTCTGGTTTTTGCCCTCGGCCCGCATCATCCACTACGGCGGCGGCAGCAGCCGCCAGGCCGTCACGCAGATGAAGCGCCAGGAGTACGAGAGCCGGCGCATGTTCGTCGAGAAGCACTATCCGCCTTTGGCACGGCGGTTCTACAACGCCAAGGCCGGCGCCGGCATGGCGTTTTGGCGCCTGGTCGGCACGCTGCGCCGCCAACCCGTCCAAGTCCGCTGATTCGAGGAGGCCGCATGCTCATGATCGGGATCGTCGCGATCGCGGCGATACAGGCGTATTGGCTGTTCAACGCCGTATTCCTGTTCTACCCGATGCTCGGCGCGCTCGCCG
>DATNPP010000188.1:0-8354 GCA_036703175.1 Oscillatoriaceae cyanobacterium | reverse complement strand
TGGCGAATCCGACGGGCTACCACCCCTCCGCCTTGTGTTTTTCCGGGCAGGCGGCCATAATGAGAGTTCTGGTGAAGCTCTTGACGCCCTGCGCGGCGTCTCCCGCGAGAAGACCGACGTGCCTCTTATCGTCACCCCCCGGCCCCGCCTCGGCACCTGGCAGCCCGGCAATTTGCCGCCCGCCACCGCCTCCGAGGCCATGCAAGACGCGCTGTACCACCTCGCGCAGCCGGTGGTGCTCACCGAATTTCAGGGCCAGCCCGCCCTGGGTGCCGGCGGCCGCCTGTCGCTCGACGGCGGCGAGGGATTGCCGATCTTCGCGCTGGCGCCCGCGCTGCGGCCCGAAGATCTCGGCGATCCCGGCTTCGTCGCCGATCACGGCATTCAGTATCCCTACGTCGCCGGCGCGATGGCGAGCGGCATCGGCTCGGCCGAGATCGTCATCGCCATGAGCCGGGCGGGCATGTTGGGCTTCTTCGGCGCCGGCGGATTGCCGCTTCCCCAGGTGGAGGCCGCGATCGAGCGCGTGCAGCGCGAGCTGGGCTCGGCGCCCTACGGCTTCAATCTGCTGCACAGCCCGCAGGAGCCCGATCTCGAGGCCGCGGTGGTCGACCTTTACCTCAAGCGCGGCGTGCACCTCGTCGAGGCGGCGGCCTACATGTCGATGACGCTGCCGTTGATTCGTTATCGCGTGAGCGGCATTCACCGCGCCGCGGACGGCACGATCGTCACGCCGAACCGCGTGATCGCGAAGGTCTCGCGCGTCGAGGTCGCCTCGCGCTTCTTCTCGCCGCCGCCGGCCAATATGCTCGCGAAGCTGGTCGAATCAGGCCAGATCACGGCTGAAGAAGCCGAGCTCGCCAAGCACATCCCTGTCGCGCAGGACCTCACCGCCGAGGCGGATTCGGGCGGTCACACGGACAATCGGCCGGCGCTCGCCATGTTGCCCACGATGATCGCGCTGCGCGATCGCCTGCAAGCCGAACACGGCTACGCGCAGCGGCTGCGCGTCGGCGCCGCCGGCGGCATTTCCACGCCGGCCTCGGCCGCCGCGGCCTTCGCGATGGGCGCCGCCTACGTGCTCACGGGCTCGGTGAACCAATCCTGCGTCGAATCCGGCACGTCGGACCTAGTGCGCCAGATGCTGGCCGCCGCCCAGCAGGCGGACGTCGCGATGGCGCCCGCGGGCGACATGTTCGAGATGGGCGTGAAGGTGCAGGTGCTCAAGCGTGGCACGATGTTCGCGATGCGCGCGCAGAAGCTCTACGACCTCTACAAGGCCTACGAGGGCCTCGAGGCGATTCCCGAGGACGTGCGCGCGGGCCTGGAGAAAGACCTCTTCCGCGCGCCGCTCGAGGAGATCTGGACGGGCACGCGCGACTTCTTTTTGACGCGCGACCCCTCGCAGGTCGAGCGCGCCGAGCGCGATCCCAAGCATCGTATGGCGCTGGTGTTCCGCTGGTATCTGGGATTGTCCTCGCGCTGGAGCAAGGGCGGCGATCCCTCGCGCAAGGCCGATTACCAGATCTGGTGCGGCCCGGCGATGGGCGCGTTCAACGAGTGGGTCAAGGGCAGCGCGCTCGAGGCGTCCGAGAATCGCCGCGTCGTGACCGTCGCGCTCAACATCCTCGTCGGCGCTTGCGCGCTGACGCGCTGGAACATTTTGCGCATGGCCGGCCATGCGATCGCGCCCGAGCTGGCGCACGGCCGCGTGCTGCCGCTCGACCAACTTCAGGCTCTGCTCGTCTAAACTCCGAGGTTCTCCATGTCGTTCGACTCCCCCACGCCCATCGCCGTCGTCGGTCTTGCTTGTCTGTTTCCGAAGGCGGATAGCCTGAGTGGTTACTGGGCCAACATCAAGGGGCGCGTCGACGCGATCGCGCCCGTGCCCGACTCGCACTGGGCGCCCGAGGACTACTTCGACGCCGATCCCAAGCGCGCGGACTTCACGTACGCGAAGCGCGGCGGGTTCCTCGAGCCGGTGGCCTTCGATCCCTCCGAGTTCGGCATCACGCCGAGCACGCTCGAGGCCACCGACGTCTCGCAGCTGCTGAGCCTGATGGTCGCCAAGCGCGCGCTCACGGACGCCGGGTACGGGCCCGAGTCCGGCTTCGCGCACGCGCGCACGAGCGTGGTTTTGGGCGTGACGGGCACGCTGCAGCTCGCGATTCCGCTGGGCGCCCGCCTCGGCCATCCGCACTGGCGCAAGGCGCTCGCCGAGTGCGGCGTGGACGCGGCGACCAGCGAGGCCGTCATCGCGCGCATCGCGGACGCCTACGTGGGCTGGCAGGAGGCCTCGTTCCCGGGGCTGTTGGGCAACGTGGTCGCGGGCCGCGTGGCGAATCGGCTGAACCTCGGCGGCACCAACTGCGTGGTCGACGCCGCCTGCGCGAGCTCGCTCTCGGCGTGCCATCTGGCCGCGCTGGAGCTGGCCGCCGGGCGCTCGGATCTGGTGGTCACGGGGGGCGTGGACGCCTTCAACGACATCTTCATGTACATGTGCTTCTCGAAGACGCCCGCGCTCTCGCCCACGGGCGACAGCCGGCCGTTCGACGCGGACGGCGACGGCACGATTCTCGGCGAGGGCGTCGGCATGGTGGTGCTCAAGCGCTTGGCAGACGCCGAGCGCGACGGCGATCGCATCTACGCCGTGCTCAAGGCCATGGGCACCAGCTCGGACGGGCGCGGCAAGGCGATTTACGCGCCGAGCGCCGACGGCCAGAAGCGCGCGCTGCAAGACGCCTACGCGCGCGCGGGCGTCGCGCCCGAGACGATCGAGCTGCTCGAGGCCCACGGCACGGGCACCAAGGTCGGCGACGCGGTCGAGCTTTCGGCGCTCACCGAGGTCTACCGCGCGAACGGCAGCGAGGGTCAGTGGTGCGCGCTGGGCTCCGTGAAGAGCCAAATTGGCCACACCAAGGCCGCCGCTGGCGCCGCTGGCCTCATCAAGGCCGCGCTGGCCTTGCACCACAAGGTGCTGCCGCCCTCGATCAAGGTGCGCCAACCGCTCGCCGAGCTGGCGGCCGGCAACACGCCCTTCTATCTCAACGCCGAGTCCCGCCCCTGGCTGCCGCGCGCCGAGCATCCGCGCCGCGCGGCCGTGAGCGCGTTCGGCTTCGGCGGCAGTAACTTCCACGCCGTGCTCGAAGAGTACCGAAGCGCCAAGGCGGCGCCGGACTGGGACGGCCGGGTGGAGCTGCTGGCCTTCGCCGCGGATGACAGCGCCGCGCTCGACGCGCACCTCGAAACTTTGAATTCGCTAGACTGGAACGCGCTGCGCGTCGAAGCGGCGGCATCGCGGGCCGCGTTCGATGCGGCGAAGCGTCATCGCCTGCTGGTGGTGGTGGAGCCGACGACCGATCGCGCGGGGTTGTTCGCGCGCGTCCGTGCCCAATTGCAATCAAGCGCCGATTCCTGGAGCCTGCCCGAGGGCGTTTACTTCGGCAGCGGCGCGCCGGAAGGCAAGCTCGCCGTGCTGTTCCCGGGCCAGGGCGCGCAGTACGTGGGCATGGGCCGCGATTGGGCCTGCCTGTTCCCCGAGGCGCTCGAGGCGCTGGCGCGCGCGAACGCGGCGTTCGGCGCGAACCGGCCCGGCGATCGCCTCAGCGACGTGATTTACCCGGCGCCGGCCTTCGAGGCCGGCCAGCGCGAGGCGCAAGAGGCGCGACTGCGGTCCACGCAGCACGCGCAGCCCGCGATCGGCGCGGTGAGCCTCGGGCTCTATCGCGTGCTCGCGAAGCTGGGGCTTGCCCCCGCGGCCTTCGCGGGCCACAGCTACGGCGAGCTGACGGCCCTATGCGCGGCCGGCCGGCTGGCCGAGGCGGACTTTTACACGCTGTCGTGCCTGCGCGGCCGTTTGATGGCCGAGGGCGAGGGCGATCGCGGCGCGATGCTCGCAGTGCAGGCGCCGCTTCGCGAGATCGAGGCCCTGATTCAGCGCGAGGGCCTGCAGGTCGTGCTCGCGAACAAGAACGCGCCGGCGCAGGGCGTGCTGTCCGGCGCCACGGCGGCGATCGACCTGGCCGAGGAGGCCTGCCGCCGTGCCGGATTGAAGTCCGTGCGCCTGCCCGTGTCCGCCGCGTTCCACAGCGCGCTGGTCTCGGAGGCGCAGAAGCCCTTCGCCGAGGCGTTGCAGGGCGTCACCTTCGCGTCCGGCGCCGACGTCTACGCGAACACGACCGGCGCGCGCTACCCGGAGGACGCGGCCTCTTTGCTCGCGGGCCAGCTGGCCAAGCCGGTGGAGTTCGTCGCGCAAATCGAGGCGATGGCGGCCGACGGCGTGCGGACCTTCCTGGAGGTCGGTCCCGGCGCGCGTCTCACGGGCCTCGTGCGCGCGATTTTGGGCGACCAGCCGCATCAGGCGCTCGCCGTGGACAGCTCCAACGGGCGTCGCGACGGCGTCGCCGAGCTGGCGCGGGCGATCGCCGCGCTGGCGGCGATGGGCTATGCGCTGAACCTCGCGGACTGGCAGGGCGGCGAGGCGGCCGTGCAGGCGCTCAAGCCCGGTAAGAAGGGCATGAGCGTCATGCTGTCGGGTGCCAACTACCGCGCGCCGCGCAAGCCGCTGCCCGAGTTCACCAAGCCGGTGGCGCCGATGGTTCAGGCGGCTCCGGTGCAGGCGTCGCCCGCGATGCCGGCGCCGAGCCCGGCGATCGCCGAGGCGCTGCGCGCCACGCAGGAGAGCATGGCGGCGTTGCAGCAGTTGCAAGCGCAGACGGCACAGCTGCATCAGCAGTTCCTGGCGGGGCAAGAGGCGACTCAGCAGGCGATCGTGGCGCTGCTGATCCAGCAGGGCCAGGCGATGGCGGGCGCCCCTGTCGGCCTACCGACGCCCGCTCCCGTCGTCCCCGAGATTGCGAAGCCCTCTTCCTCCCTCGTGGAGGAAGTGGCCGTCAGGCCGATAGAGGGGTCGCCGCAGGCAATCGCTCGTCCGCAGCCCCCTCTTCCGGCGCTGCGCGCCACCGGCCCCGCCGGGTTCCCGCCGACTCGCGTCGGCCCGTCCGCAAGGGAGGAGGACACGCGTCCTGCGGTGGTCCAGGCGGCGCCTTCGGGCGATCGCGTGGCGCAAGTGCTGCTCGCGGTCGTGTCCGAGAAGACCGGTTACCCGGCGGAAATGCTGGCGCTGGAGATGGACCTCGAGGCGGACCTCGGCATCGACTCCATCAAGCGCGTCGAGATCCTCTCGGCGCTGCAAGAAGCCCTGCCCGAGGCGCCTACCCTACAGCCCGACCAGCTGTCGAGCTTGCGTACGCTCGCGCAGATCGGCGCATTCCTCTCCCAGGGAAAGCCGGTTGAAGTGCGCCCCGCTGCGCCTGTCGTCCAAACCAAACCCACCAGCGCGCCGTCCGACGTCGATGCGGTGCTCAAGGCCGTCGTGGCGGAGAAGACCGGCTATCCGGTCGAGATGCTGGCGGCCGAGATGGAGCTGGAAAGCGACCTGGGCATCGATTCGATCAAGCGCGTCGAGATCCTCTCGGCGTTGCAGGAGGCGTTGCCCGAAGCCCCCGTGCTCCAGCCGGAGCACATGACCAGCCTGCGCACGCTCGCACAGATTGGCGCCTTCCTCTCGCAAGGCTTGTCGGCCACCGAACGCGCGAAGCCCTCTTCCTCCCTCGTGGAGGAAGTGCCCCCCCGGGGCGATGGAGGGGCCGCCACTTCCGGCGCCGTGCGCCGCAATGAGGCCCCTCTTCCGGCGCTGCGCGCCACCGGCCCCGCCGGGTTCCCGCCGACTAACGTCGGCCCGTCCACGAGGGAGGAGGAAGTTCGTCCTACGGTGGTCCAGGCGGCGCCTTCGGGCGATCGCGTGGCGCAAGTGTTGCTCGCGGTCGTGTCCGAGAAGACCGGTTACCCGGCGGAAATGCTGGCGCTGGAGATGGACCTCGAAGCGGACCTCGGCATCGACTCCATCAAGCGCGTCGAGATCCTCTCGGCTTTGCAAGAAGCCCTGCCCGAGGCGCCCACCCTGCAACCCGACCAGTTGTCGAGCTTGCGCACCCTCGCGCAATTGATTGCGTTCCTGTCGCAAGGCGCCCCCACGGCGACGCCGGCCCCCGTCGCGGCACAGACGCTCGACCGCATCGTGCTGGTCCCCGCGCCGCGCCCGGCTTCGCCGCTCGAGACCGTGCTCGCGGTGGTGGCGGAAAAGACCGGCTACCCCGCCGACATGCTCGGCCCCGATATGGACCTCGAGGCCGATCTCGGCATCGACTCGATCAAGCGCGTCGAGATCGTGGCGGCCCTGCAAGAGGCGTTGCCCGACGCCCCACACGTCAAGCCCGAACACCTCGGAGACCTGCGCACCTTGGCCAGCCTGGCCGCATTCTTGGCAGGCGACACGGCATCCGCGCCCGAAAGCGCCGTCGAGCCGACGGCCCCCCTGCCCGCCGTGATCGAAACGGCGGATTCCGAAATTCCGGAAAATTCGGAAAATCCGGAAGCGCCCTTCGCGCGAAACGACGCCGAGACGGAAGCGCCGGACGCGCACGACACCCCGGCCGAAGTCGAGTCGGTCGTGCCGGAAGCCCCGAACGCTCCCGCTTCGGCCGGAGCCCCCTCGCTCGAAGCGGCGCCTCATGGCGGCCTGCAGCGCCACGTGCTGCGTGTCCGCGAGTTGCCGCACGAGGGTCGCACCAAGGTGCCCTTCCCGGTCGGCACGGACGTCTGGGTGCTGGATGATCTCACCGCGCTTGGCGCGGGCGTGGTCGAGCGGCTCGCGAGCCTGGGCTACAAGTCGCGCCAGTTGCGCTACGAAGACGTCGACACCCTCGAAGCGCCCACTCACCTGACGGCGCTGGTCGTGATCGCGCCGAGGACGGCCTGCGACGACGGGCAGTGGAAGGCCGAGGGCGAGACGTTCATGCAGCGCGCCTTCCGCGCCGTGCAGCTCGCCGGTCCGGCGCTGCGCGCCCGGGGGCGCCAGGGCGGCACGATGCTGCTCACCGTCTCGCACCTCGATGGCGCGTTCGGCCTCGAAGGACTCGACGATCGCCACAATCCTCTCACGGGCGCGCTCGCGGGCCTCACGAAGACCGCACGCCTGGAGTGGCCCGAAGTCTGCTGCAAGGCGGTGGACGTGGCGCGTGACTGGGAAGAGACCATCGACGCGGCGAACGCCGTGGTCGACGAGCTGTTCCTCGCGGGACCGATCGAAGTCGGCATCTCGCCGCGCGGCCGCGTGCAGCTCGAACTCGAAGAGGCGATCGCCCCCGCCGCCGGCGCGACGCCTCACCTCGCGCCCGGCGATCTGGTGATCGTCAGCGGCGGCGCGCGCGGCGTCACGGCGGAATCGGCGCTCGCGCTGGCTTCGGCCTACCGCCCCACGCTCGTGCTGCTGGGCCGCACGCCGTTGTCGGACGAGCCGGACTGGCTCGCGGGCCTGACGGACGAGCGCGAGATGAAGCAAGCCCTGCTCGACCACGCGGACGCGCCGCTCGCGCCCAAGGCGCTTTTGGAGCGCTACCGCGAGGTGCTCGCGAACCGCGAAGTGCGGCGCAATCTGCAGCGCATGGAGCAAGCCGGCGCTCGCGTCGTCTATCGGGCGCTGGACGTGCGCGACGGCGAGGCCGTGGCCGCGCTCTTCGAAGAGCTGCGCACGGGCATCGGCCCCATCCGTGGCCTGGTGCACGGGGCGGGCGTGCTCGCGGATCGCTGGATTCTCGACAAGACGCCCGAGCAGTTCGTGCAGGTGATGGACACCAAGGTGTCGAGCCTGCGCGGCATGCTCGCGGCGATCCTGCCCGGCGAGCTGCGCGTGCTGGCGCTGTTCAGCTCGATCACCGCGCGGCGCGGCCGCGTGGGCCAGGTGGACTACGCGATGGCGAACGAGGCCCTCAACAAGATCGCCCTACAGCAGGCCCGCCTGAATCCCGAGTGCCGCGTGGTCTCGATCAACTGGGGCCCCTGGGACGGCGGCATGGTCACGCCGGCCCTCAAGAAGGTCTTCGCGGACGAAGGCGTCGGATTGGTGCCGCTGCTCGAGGGCGGCGAGTTTCTCGTGCGCGAGCTCGCGGCGCCGCCGGGCGCGGCGGTCGAAGTCCTGGTACTGGGCGCGCCGCCGGCAGGGGCCATGGAGACCGTGGCGCCTGGGACGCCGCGCGTCGAGCGTTTCTCGACGGCGTTCACGCGCACGTTGGAGCCCGGCACGCACGCGTTCTTGAGCTCGCACGTGATCAACGGCAAGGCGGTGCTGCCGGTCGCCGTGATCCTCGAGTGGCTGGCGCACGGCGCGCTGCATGCCAATCCGGGCCTGCGCTTCCATGGCCTGGAGGACTTCCGGGTCACGCGCGGCGTGATTCTCGGCAGCGAGCCCTACGGCATTCGCGTGCAGGCCGGCTCGGCGCTGCGCCGCGACGGCG
>DATNPP010000168.1:0-3384 GCA_036703175.1 Oscillatoriaceae cyanobacterium | reverse complement strand
CTCGCATCTGGCGCTGTTTCGCCGCACGATAGGCGATCTGCGCGCGTTCGTGCTGTCGCAGGATCTGATTTACGTGGGTGGCGGCAACACGTTCAACATGCTGGCGTTGTGGCGCGCGCATGGGCTCGAGTCGATCTTCCGCGAGGCCTACGACGCGGGCGTCGTGCTCGCGGGCATCAGCGCGGGCGCGTTGTGCTGGTTCGAGGGGGGCCCCACGGACTCTTTCGGCCCGCTCGCGCCCATGCGGTGCCTGGGCTTCGCGCCGGGCAGCCTCGGCGTCCATTACGACGCGGATGCCCAGCGCCGGCCGGTGTTGCACGACGCGATCGCCCGCGGCGAAATCGGCGCGGGCTACGGCGTCGACGAGGGGGCGGCGCTGCACCTCGTGGACGAGCGGCTGGTCGAGGTCGTGGCCTCGCGGCCGCACGCGACGGCGTATCGGGTCGAGATGCAGGGCGATCGCGTGGTCGAGCAGCCGCTCGCCGCGCGTTTCCTGGGAGGCTAGCGTGGAAACGATTCTCGAGACCGAGAACCTCACCAAGCGCTTCGGGGATTTCACGGCCGTCGCGGGCATCGACTTCGCGATACGGCGCGGCGAGATTCTGGGGCTGTTGGGTCCCAACGGCGCCGGCAAGACCACGACGATTCAGATGCTCTTGGCGCTCATCACGCCGACGGCCGGTCGCATCACGGTCTTCGGGCAGGACCTCGCGAAGCACCGCGAGCGCATTCTGCAGCGCGTGAACTTCTCGAGCACCTACGTGCAGCTGCCGTTCACGCTCTCCGTGCGCGAGAATCTGATGGTCTTCGGGCGCCTCTACGGCGTGCGGCCGCTGCGGCCCAAGGTCGAGCAGTTGCTGCGCGATTTCGACCTGCTGGGCATGGCCGAGCGGCAGACCAAGTCGCTTTCGAGCGGGCAGCTCACGCGGTTGCACCTCGCGAAGGCGTTGCTCAACGATCCCGAGCTGCTCTACCTCGACGAGCCGACGGCGAGCCTCGATCCGGACACCGCCGATCGCATGCGCCAGCATCTCAAGCGCGTCCGCGAGGAGCGCGGGCTCGCGATGCTCTACACCTCGCACAACATGCGCGAGATGGAGGAGATGTGCGATCGCTTGATCTTCCTCTACAAGGGCCGCATTTTGCTCGAGGGCACGCCGCGTGAGGTCATCGCCGAGCACGGCGCCGAGGATCTGGAGTCGCTCTTTCTGGCGATCGCCCGCGGCCAGGTGGAGGAGAGCACATGACCGCGCACCGCATCTGGGCGCTGGTGAGTCGCCAGCTCTACATTTTCAAGCACAGCCCCGTGCGGCTGATCGAGATGGTCTACTGGCCGCTGCTCGATCTGGTTCTGTGGGGCTTCGTTTCCGTCTACATGCGCCACGTGACGCCTTCGGCCGGCAACACCCTGATGGCCTTCTTCCTGGGCGCGCTGATCCTCTGGGACGTGCTGTATCGCGCGCAGCAGGGCGTCAGCCTGGCGTATCTCGAGGAGGTCTGGGCGCGCAATCTGCTCAACCTCTTCGTCGCGCCGCTGACGGTCGCCGAGTTCCTCACGAGCATCGTGCTCGTGAGCCTCAGCAAGCTTGCTTTCTCGGTCGTGATCATGGCCGTGCTGGCGCTCGTGCTCTACGGCTTCAATCTGCTCTCGCTGGGCGTCGCGCTGATCTTCTTCTTTGCGAGTCTGCTGATCTTCGGCTGGTCGATGGGCATCGTCACGACGGCGCTGGTGCTGCGCTTCGGGCAGGGCGCCGAGAATTTGGCCTGGGTGGTGGCTTTCGCCTTTCAGCCGATCGCCTGCGTCTTCTATCCCGTGGCCGTGCTGCCCATCTGGCTGCGGCCCGTGGCCCTCGCCACGCCCGCGGCGCACGTCTTTGAGGGGATGCGCGACGTGATCACGGGCCATAGCGTGCCCTGGGCCCACCTTGCGTGGGCCTTCGGGCTGAATGCGATCTATTTGGCGATCGCGCTCGCTTTCTTCAATTGGACCTTCCAACTGGTCCGAGAGCGTGGCCTGCTGGCCAAGACGGGCGAATAACAGCCCGCTAAAACTTTTTTGAAAGCTGTCGCGCGGCTCGCTGCCTGGGCCGCGTGTCCGATCACGCTCGCCTGTAATTAAGAAAAGGTTAAAATTTAGCGCAAGATTTTTAACCAAACGGGTATAACTAACTTACCAATCGGAATTGCTGCCCACCCCCACCACGTAGGAGGCTCCATGCTCCAGCCACTCAAGAAGGGTATCGAGGTCGAAGTTTTCACCGGCACGCGTAACGGCCAACCGGTGGGCATGTCGCCCAAGATCGTTCCGGCGCTTCCCGAGTTCGTCTACGAGTCCGACGCGCGCCACGTGGAGTACATGACCGCGCCCCACACCAACTACGACGTGCTGGTGCGCGAGATCGTGAACCCGCGTATGCGGCTGCGCAAGTTCCTCGAGGAGCAAGGGAACTTGACGGTCTTCCCCGGCAGCACGATCGCGATGCCCTTCAACCAGGAGTTCGAGCTCTCGCTGCCGAACAACACCTACTACCAGTGGGTCGGCCAGAACTTCGGCATGGACATCCTGACGAGCTCGGTGCACATCAGCATGGGCATCGACGACCAGGACGACCTGATCCGCGTGACCAACTGGCTGCGCTTGGACGTGCCCCTGCTGCTCGCGCTGACCGCCGCCAGCCCCTATCGCAACGGCGAGTTCACGGGCTACCACTCGAGCCGCTGGGTGGCCTTCCCGCAAGAGCCGGTCGACCTCACCTTCTTCGACGACCACGCCCACTTCGTGCGCTTCGTGGAAGACGCGCTCGCCAAGGGCAAGATGCGCTCGATCCGCCACATGTGGAGCGCGGTGCGCCCGAACGGCCCGGATCGCCCTTACGACCTCAACCGCGTCGAGATGCGCATCTGCGACCTGGTCTTCGATCCGGCCCTGTTGATGGCCGTGACGGCCCTGCTCGAAGCCCGCATCGTGCACCTGATGATGAAGAGCGGCAAGCCGGCGGAGCACATGCTGGGCGTGGCCCGCGAGAACGAGCGCCGCGTCGCGAAGGATTCGCTCAACGCCAAGGTGTGGCACTACGGCCAGGAAGTGCCGGTGCGCGTGGCGCTCTCCCGCCTCATCGGCGAGGTGGAAGGCCTGATGCGCGAGCTGGGCACGTATCACCACCTCGAGGTGATCGACGAAGTGATGGCGAAGGGCAACGAGGCCATGCGTTTCATCCAGCGCGTCGACCAACTGGGCAGCCTGGAAGCGGCCGTCACCGAGGCGATCGACGAGGCCGAGGCGATCGATTACCGCTGGGCGACGAAGCTCGCGGAGACCAAGGCCGAGTACGGCGTTCAGGTCTAGTTTTCAAAGGGAGCAACGAAAGCGCGCCGGTCTTTGCC
>DATNPP010000163.1:0-2744 GCA_036703175.1 Oscillatoriaceae cyanobacterium | reverse complement strand
TCTCCGAACAACTGTCACCTATGTCCCCGGTCTATACACCCCGGAGGGTGGGAGAGGGATATTTCACCGCCGTGCAGGCGGTGAAATCGGGAGCGGGACGGGGTGAGGCCAGTTGCGCTTTACGCCAGTTGGGATTTGCGAGTGGCGCGCGCTCGCCCCCGCTCCCGGTTTTCGCCCCTGGACGAGTCTCAAACATCCCTCTCCCACCGGGGGAGAGGGCAATGGTTCGTTCTGTGCGTTTTGGGGGCTAGTTCGTGAAGACCTGCGTCACCAGCAGATAGCCCCCGATGCCCCGCAGCGGCATCATCGGCGTGCGCCCCTGCTCGCGCGGCACGTAGCGGCTGCCTGGCGGCACGCGCACGATGCCGATGCCCACGCGGTGGAAGCCGCGCCTTAGAATGTTCTCGCGATGCTCGGGGCTCTGCATCAGCCCGTGGAACGCGACGCCGAGCGTCGGCGCGAAGGCCAGGTTTTCACCGATCACCAGGTACCGCACCCCCTTGTGCGCCGCGATGTCCGCGACGGTCTGCCCGTCGGGCGTGACGTGGGCGAAGTAGCTGCGGGCGAGCAGATCACGGCTGCGCGCGTCGGCGATCGCCCCCAGATGCCCGTCCCATTCCAAAGGTGCTTCTTGTTGCGCGCGCCGTGCCTGGTTCAGCTCGGCGAGCATGTCCTTCTCCAGCCGCGCGGGCGGCTCCGAGGCGGCCTCGACGGCCGGCACGAGCTCCCAGCCGCCGGGCAGCAGCGCGATCGCCGGCAGCCTCGCGGGCACGCGCGCCGCGAGGCGCGTGAGCGGGCCATGCGTTTGCGCGAGCAAAGCCTTCGAGACCGGCGAGTGCAGCGGCAAGCCGCCGACGAGCGTCGTGTAGAGCCAGGCGAGAACCGATGCGCTCACGAGCCCCCAGGCCGCCCCCGGCAGCACGCCGAGGACGCGATTGGCGATTCGCCAGGGCTTCGTCGCGCCGGCGAGCCACTTGAAGCCGTGCCGGTGCCAGCGCTTCGCGCCTTGCTGCACGGCGATCCCCATGCCGATCACGAGGACCAAGTACACCACCGCGCCCGGCAAGCCCGTAAATGGGGCGATCGCCCCGGACAACCACGGCGCGGCCAGCAGCACGGCCGCGAGCGACGCCGCGAACGTGGCGAGGCCGGTAAGGCCTGCGACGAACCCGCGCGAGGTGCCCATGATTGTGTGGGCCAGTAAGAAGAAAACGACCAGCGTATCGAGCCAGGAGAGTCCCATGAAAGACCTTCTAGAAAGTTCCGAGCGCCTTGGCTCCCGTGTGCCGTACCGTCGACACGGAATGTGCCATGCGCCGGGGGAACCTCTTACATACACCCTGGCGACGAATTGCGCAGCAAGCTAGCTCACAGAGTTTGCCGCAAGTAGTGCAACAGCTTCTGAAAGTTCTCGGGCGGCTCAGCCTCGAAACACAGGCGCTCGCCCGTGCGCGGATGCTCGAATGCCAGACGCCGTGCATGCAAGGCCTGGCCCGCCAACTTCACCGGCAGCTTGAGGTCCCCGCCATAGACGGGATCGCCCACGACCGGATGCCCCAGGTGCGCCAGATGCACGCGAATCTGGTGCGTGCGGCCGGTCTCGAGCGTGAGCTCGAGCAGCGAGAAGCCCTTGAATTCCTCGAGCACGCGCCAGCGCGTCGCGGCGGAACGGCCACCGGCCACGACGGCCATCTTCTGACGGTGCGACGGATGCCGCGCGATCGGCGCTTCCACGCGCCCTTCTTGCTCGGGCATGTGCCCGCGCACCACGGCCCAGTATTGCCGCACGGCCGTTTTGGCGGCGATCTGAGCTGCGAGCGCGTGGTGCGCCTGGTCGTTCTTGGCGACGACCAACAAGCCTGACGTGTCCTTGTCCAGCCGATGGACGATGCCCGGCCGCGCGACGCCGCCGATGCCGGACAGATCCTGCGCGTGATGCAGCAGCGCGTTGACGAGCGTGCCCGACGGGCTGCCCGGCGCCGGATGCACGACCATGCCCTGCGGCTTGTCGATCACCAGCAGATCCGGATCCTCGTAGACCACCTTCAGTGGAATAGCCTCGGCGGCCACCTCGGCGGGCTCGACCGGCGGCAGCGCGACGTCCACGGTTTCCCCCGCCCGCAGCTTCTGGCTCGCCTTGGCGGCACGCCCGTTCACGCGGACGTGCTCGGCCTCGATGAGCGCCTGGCAGCGCGAACGCGACAGCTCGGCCAGCTGCCCCTGGCAGAACTGGTCGAGCCTTTGCCCGGCTTGCTCGGGCGCCACGACGAATTGCTGCGACGCGCTCATGGGGGTTCCTAAAAAGAGCGGAGGGTTTCCCCTCCGCTCGTTCGTCCTATTCCTTCGCCTTGGTGGCACGGCGCGTCGCCGTCCGCTTCTTGGGCTTCTCCTCGGCGGGAGCTTCCTCGGCGGCAGGCTTGGGCGTGGCCTTCTTGCGGGTGGCCTTCGGCTTGGGCGCCTCCTCGACCGGAGCCTCGGGCGCTTCTTCCACCTTGGCCTTGGTCGCGCGTCGCGCGGTGCTCGCGCGGCGCTTCGGAGCGGCCTTCTTGGCCTCTTCCTCGACCGGCGCGGGCGCCGGGGCCGCGGCCTTCGGCTCCTTCTTCTTGAGCACGAACAGACCAGGCACCGCGTCGGGCATCACCTCTTCGGGAATCGGCAACGCGGCGGCCGGCGCTTCGGGCTTGAAGGGCTCGAACTCGGCGACCGGGGCAGGCGCGGGTGCCGCGGCCTTCGCGGCCGGCTTG